>JAJYGK010000109.1 GCA_021790715.1 Chloroflexota bacterium | reverse complement strand
AAGCTGGGGCGCCAGCTCGAGCAGGCGTCGCGCGAGGACGCGCACTTCGCCGTGATCCTGGGCGACGAGCTGCACGAGGGGATCGTGCAGCTGCGCGACCTCCGGGCGGCCACGCAGCATCCCGTCCCGCTCGCCGACCTGGCCAGGGAGATCCTGCGGGCCGAGGCGTCGCACCGGCACGGGTAGCCGGCGGGTATCCCGCCGCGTGCCGGCGCCGCGATCCCCGGCGACCGTTCGTCTACGATTAGCCGGCCATGACTGACCGCACCGTGCTCCCGCACGCCCTCGACGACCTCGCCACCCCGTACCGCACCGACACCTGCGGCAACCTCCGGGCCGGCGACGCCGGGCGCGAGGCGCAGCTCGCCGGCTGGGTGCATCGCCGCCGCGACCACGGGCACCTGATCTTCCTGAACCTGCGCGACCGGCACGGGATCACGCAGGTGGTCGTCGACGCGCAGGAGGCGCCCGAGGCGCACGCGGTCGCCTCCAGGGTGCGTCCCGAATTCGTCGTGACGGTCACGGGCACGGTCACGCGGCGGCTCCCGGGCACCGAGAACCCGAAGCTCGCCACCGGCGACATCGAGCTGCGGGCGCGCGAGCTCCGCATCCTGTCCGAGGCGAAGACCCCGCCGTTCTACATCAACGAGCCCGACGCGCCGATCGACGAGGCCGTCCGCCTGCGCTACCGCTATCTCGACATCCGCCGGGAGCCGATGCGGGACCGCCTCCTGCTCCGCTCGAACCTGGTGCGCGCGATCCGCGAGGCCCATCACCGGGCCGGTTTCGTCGAGATCGAGACGCCCATCCTGATCAAGTCGACGCCGGAGGGCGCGCGCGACTTCGTCGTCCCGAGCCGGCTCCATCCCGGCACCGTCTACGCGCTGCCGCAGAGCCCGCAGCAGCTCAAGCAGCTGCTGATGGTCGCCGGCATGGACCGCTACTTCCAGATCGCGCGGTGCTTCCGGGACGAGGACCTGCGCGGTGATCGCCAGCCCGAGTTCACGCAGCTCGACCTCGAGATGAGCTTCGTGGCCGAGCAGACCGTGATGGACTTCGTCGAGGCGATGGCGATCGAGGTGTCGCGCACGGTCGAGCCGGATCGGCCGCTGCAGGAGGTGCCGTTCCCGCGCTTCACCTACGAGGAGGCGCTCGAGCGGTTCGGCTCCGACAAGCCGGACCTGCGCTTCGGGATGGAACTGATCGACCTGGCGCCGGTGTTCGCCGACGCCGGACCGACCGACGCGCCGGCCACCGGCTTCCGCGTCTTCGACGAGGTGCTCGCGTCCGGCGGCCGCATCAAGGGGATCGTCGCCCCGGGCATGGCGGGCGCCACCCGGCGCGAGATCGACGGGCTGACGGAGTTCGCGCGGCGCTACGGCGCGCGCGGGCTCGTCCACGTCTCGGTGGACGAGAGCGGCGCGGCGCACTCGCCGGTGGGCAAGTACCTCGGCGAGGACCGGCTGCGCGCGCTCGCCTCGGCCGCGGGCGCGGGGGCGGGCGACCTGCTGCTGGTCGTGGCCGACCGGCCGGAGGTGACCGCCGACGTGCTCGGACGGATGCGCCGCGAGCTCGGCGAGCGGCTGGGCCTGGCCGATCCGAACGTGCTGGCGTACTGCTGGGTCTATCGCTTCCCGATGTACCAGTGGGACGCCGAGAACGGCCGCTGGGATGCCACCCACAACCCGTTCTCCGGCGTGGTCCCCGAGGACGAGGGCCTGCTCGTGACCGCGTCGGGCGACCCGTACCGGCCCTCGCGCGAGGACCCGGCCGGGCGGGCCCGGGCGATGCAGTACGACATCGCGCTGAACGGCTGGGAGCTCGGCGGTGGTTCCGTGCGGATCCATCGCCGGGAGCTGCTGGAGCGGAGCTTCGCGCTGCAGGGCTACGGCCAGGAGCGCATGCACGACCTCTTCGGCGGGATCCTGGAGGCGTTCGACTTCGGCGCGCCGCCGCACGGCGGGATCGCGCTCGGGATCGACCGCTGGGCCGCGCTGCTCTCGTACCAGACCAACATCCGGGAGGTGATGGCCTTCCCGAAGACGTCCTCGGGCACCGACCTCATGCTCGACGCGCCCTCCGCTCCCGACCCGGCGCAGTACACGGAGCTGGGGCTCCGGTTCGTGGGCGACCGGCAGGAGATGGAGGCGGCGTGGGCCGAGGAGGGGCGCATGCCGGGCCCGATGCAGCACGAGCCCGAGCCCGAGCCCGCCCCGGAGCAGGCCCCATAGCCGGCCTGGACTGGGCCGCGGCCGTCGGGCGGCGGCCCCGGCTCGGTGCCCTGCTCGGCGCGCTCTGCATCGCGTTCTCGGGCATCTTCTTCGTCTTCTCGCACACGTCGCCGGCCACGGCGGCGGTGTTCCGCTGCCTGTACGCGCTCCCGTTCCTCGGCCTGCTCGCGCTCGCCGAGCGGCGCCGCCTCGGCCCGATGGTGTCACGCGACCGCGCGATCGCGATCCTGGCCGGCGTCTTCTTCGCGGCCGACCTGCTCTGCTGGAACACGTCGGTGGACGACGTCGGAGCCGGGCTGGCGACGGTGGTGGGCAACCTCCAGGTCGTCGTCGTCGCGATCGTCGCCTGGGTCGCCCTCGGCGAGCGGCCGCCGCGCCGCGTGGCGGCCGCGATTCCCACGATGCTGGTCGGCGTCGTGCTGATCTCCGGGCTGATCGGCACCGGGGCGTACGGCGCGGATCCCCGACTGGGCGTCGTGTTCGGGCTCGGCTCGGCGACCGCGTACGGCGGCTACCTGCTGCTGGCCCGTCAGGCGAACTCCGGCGGCCTGCGGCCCGCGACGATGCTGTTCCTGTCGAGCCTGACGACGGCCGTCGTCGGCGCCGTCGTGGGGGCCATCATCGGCGAGCTCGACGTCGTGCCGAGCTGGCCGGCGCACGGCTGGCTCCTCGCCCTCGCGCTGACCTCGCAGGTGGCCGGGTATCTGCTGATCTCCGCCTCGCAGCCGCGGCTCCCGGCGGCGATCACGTCGGTGATCCTCCTGGCCCAGCCGGTCGCCACGGTCTTCCTGGCCGGAATCCTGCTGTCCGAGGCGCCCTCGCCCGTCCAGTTCGCGGGGGTCGGGCTCGTGATCGCCGGGCTGGTCGTCGCGACCGCCCGTCCGGGTGCACGGCTCCTGGCGCGCGGGAGGCAGGTCGCCGAGCCGGAGGGGGTTCGGGCGGCCTGACCGGCCGTCAGGAGCAGAAGTCGGCCGCGATCTCCGCCAGGGCCCGGGCGCACGCGATCGTGCCGCTCACACCGGCCCACTCCACGTCGGCATGCGCGCCCTCGCCGGGCGGGCCGAGGAGGACGCTCGGGATCCCGGCCGCGCTCGTGTAGGCCGAGTCGGCCCAGAAGCTGAGGCCGGCCAGCTCCGGCCGCGTGCCGGTGGCGCGCGCGGTCGCGTCGCGGGCGAGCACGACGAGCGGGTGGTCGGCCGCGATCTGGAACGGTTCGCGGGCGAGCGTCACGCGCGCGGACGCGTCGAGGGCGGGATCGGCCGCGCGACAGGCCTCGAGGACGCCCTCGACCTCGGCGAGGACCTGCTCCGGGGTCTCGCCGGGGAGCGTGCGCCGCTCGACGGCGAGCACGCAGCGGTCGGGCAGCGTGGCCATCTCCCCGCCGCCCTGGATCCGCGAGGCGTGCAGCAGACCGGGGCCGAGCAGCGGGTGCACCCGGCCCGCGAGCCGTTCCGTGTAGCGCTCGAGCGCGGTGATGACGGGGCCCGTCCGGAAGATCGCGTCCACGCCGAGGTGCGGGCGCGAGCCGTGGGCCGCCTTGCCGCGCACCTCGATCTCGAGCCACACGAACCCGCGGTGGGCGATCCCGAGCGCCAGCTCGGTCGGCTCGGTGAGGACGGCGGCGTCCGCCCGCACGTGCCGCAGCACCTCCCGGATGCCGGTGCTCGTCGTCTCCTCGTCGGCCACCGCGACGAGCAGCACGCGTCCCCGGAGGCCCGCGCGGCCGGCCTCGCGCGCGGCGACGAGCGCGGCGGCGAGGCCGGCCTTCTGGTCGTAGGCTCCCCGCCCGAACAGCCGATCGCCGTCGATGCGCGGCTCGAAGGGCGAGACCATCGCGCCGGGCCCGACGGTGTCCATGTGGCCGTAGAGCATGAGCGTCGGGCCGTCGTGCGCCGCCGGATCGGCCCCGGCCCCCGCCGTCTCGCCGATCACCAGGTTCGGGCGCCCGTCGGGCGACGCGACGACCCGGCTCGACAGCCCGTTCTCGGCGGCCCAGCCGGCGATGAACCGCGCGATCTCGTGCTCGCCCGCGCCTCCCGGGACGAGCGATGGGTTGACCGAGTCGATCGCGACGAGGCGGCGCGCAAGATCGATGACGTCGTCGGTCCGCATGGGTGCTCCTCCGCGGGCGGTCGCCGCCACGCTACGGCGTGCTGGCCTCGTCGCGCGCCTCGCCGAGCAGCAGCTCGACGATCACCGTGTCGCGCCATTTCCCGTCGAGCCGGGCGTGCCGCCGGTACGTGCCGACCTCGCGGAATCCGACGCTGCGGCAGAGGCGCCGGCTCGCGGTGTTCTCCGGGAAGACGCGCGAGACGAGCTTCCAGAAGCCGGCCGCCTCGCAGGCGTCAGCGAGGCCGGCGAGCGCCGCGCGCCCGGCACCCGTGCCGCGCGCGTCCCGGGCCACGTAGACCGAGCACTCGGCCACGCCCGCGTAGCAGGCGCGGGGCCGGTACTCGGACGCGGATGCCCATGCCACCACACGGCCTCCCCGTTCCGCGACCACCACCGGATGGCGTTCCGCCCGCTCGCCGAGCCACTCGCCGATCGTCGCGGGCGTGCGCGGCTCGGTCTCGAACGTGGCGCTCCGCTCCTCGATCCCCTGGTTGTAGATCGCGGCGATCGACGCGGCATCCTCCGGCCGGGCGCGCCGGATCGTCGTCGGTGGGATCGGTGCGGCGTCTCCCCCGGTGAGGTTCATGGGCGGAGTCTGCCACGCCGCCGGGCGGGCGGGGGGCGGACGCCGGGCAGGGCAGCCGGGGCGCCGGCACCCGGGGCGGCGGCACCCGGGGCGGCGGCGCCCCCGAAACCGTGCGACAATGCACGGGCCCATGACCGACCTGCCCCGCTCCACCGTGCCCGTCGCGACCAGGCGCGTCCGCCACGATGTCCGGAACATCGCGATCGTCGCCCACGTCGACCACGGCAAGACCACGCTCGTGGACGGCCTCCTGCGCCAGACGGGCGCGTTCCGTGCCAACCAGGAGGTCGTGGAGCGCGTGCTCGACTCGCTCGACCTGGAGCGCGAGAAGGGCATCACGATCATGGCCAAGCACACGGCGGTCGACTACGAGGGGGTCCACCTCAACATCGTCGACACGCCGGGCCACGCCGACTTCGGCGGCGAGGTCGAGCGCAGCCTGCTGATGGTCGACGCCGTGCTCCTGCTGGTCGACGCGTCGGAGGGGCCGCTGCCGCAGACCCGCTACGTGCTCCAGAAGGCGATGGCGCGCCACCTGCCGGTGGTGGTCTGCCTCAACAAGATCGACCGCGGGGACGCGCGCCCGAAGGAGGTCCTCGACGCGGTCTACGAGCTCTTCATCGACCTCGGGGCCGACGAGCACCAGATCGAGTTCCCCGTCGTCTACACGAACGCGAAGGCGGCCACGGCCACGCTCGACCTGGCGGTTCCCGGCACCGACCTGCGACCGCTGCTCGACCTGCTCGTGCGCGTGACGCCGGCGCCGACGTACGAGGAGGGGTACCCCCTCCAGCTGCTCGTGACGAACCTGACGGCGAACGACTACGTCGGGCGCATGGCGGTCGGCCGCGTCTGGAACGGCACGATCCGCATGGGCCAGCGCATCGCGATCGTGCGGGAAGAGGACGACACCACCGAGGGCACCGTCGACCCGGGGCGCACGGTCACCCTCAGCGGCACGGTCACGAGCCTGACCACCGCCGACGGGATCCAGCGCGTCGACGTGCGCGAGGCCGGGCCGGGCGAGATCGTGGCGGTTGCCGGCATCCCGGAGGTGACGGTCGGCGACACGATCACCGACCCGCTCGATCCGCGTCCGCTCCCGCGCCTGACGGTCGATGCCCCGACGATCAGCATGACGTTCGGCGTGAACACCGCGCCGCTCGCCGGCCGCGACGGCCGCTACCTGACGAGTCGGCACCTGCGCTCGCGGCTCGAGCGCGAGGTGCTCGGCAACGTCGCGATCGAGTTCCTCCCGACGGGCTCGGGCGAGGCGTTCGAGGTCCGCGGGCGCGGCGAGCTGCAGCTGGCCGTGCTCATCGAGACGATGCGGCGCGAGGGGTACGAGCTGCAGGTGTCCCGGCCCGAGGTGATCCTCCACGAGCACGACGGCATGGTCGAGGAGCCGTACGAGCGGATCACGGTCGACATCCCGCCGGAGTTCATCGGCGAGGTCTCCGAGGCGCTCTCCGCGCGCCGTGCCCGCCTCGAGCAGATGACGCAGGACGCCGACGGGCGCGTGCGGATGGAGTACGTGCTGCCGGTGCGCGGCCTGATCGGGTTCCGCGGCCAGCTGCTGACGCTGACCCGCGGCACCGCGCTCATGCACCAGATCGGCGAGGGCTACGGGCCGTGGGCCGGCGAGGTCGCGCACCGCACGACGGGCGTCCTGGTGGCCGATCGGCCAGGCGTCACGAGCACGTTCGCGCTGCACAACCTGCAGGAGCGGAGCGAGCTCTTCATCGGCCCCGGCGTCGAGGTGTACGAGGGGATGATCGTCGGCGAGAACGTCCGGCCCGGCGACATGGACGTGAACGCGACGAAGGAGAAGCACCTCACGAACATGCGCTCGTCCACGCAGGAGCAGACCCTGCGGCTGACGCCGCCGCGCGAGCTCACGCTGGAATCGGCCATCGAGTTCATCGCCGCCGACGAGCTGGTCGAGATCACGCCGAAGACGATCCGTCTCCGCAAGCGGACGCTGTCGCAGCACGACCGCCGGCGAGCCGCGGGCCGCGAGTACGAGCGCCGCGTGGCCGCCGAGCGCGCCGCGGCCGGAGGCCGCTGACCCACCGGCGCCGACCGGGGCCCTCCACCGGGGCCGACCAACCGCGGCCGACCGGCGTTCCGGGCGTGCGGCCGTCCGCGGCTACACTTGCGCGCATGCCGATCTACCTGGACCACGCCGCCACCACCCCGCCGCGCCCCGAGGTCGTCGAGGCGATGGTGTCGGTGATGTCGGAGGCCTGGGGCAACCCATCGTCGACGCATGCCTTCGGTCGTCGGGCGCGCGCCGCCCTCGACGAGGCGCGCGAATCGGTCGCCCGCGACCTCCGCGTGGATCCGCGCGAGGTCGTCTTCACGAGTGGTGGCAGCGAGGCGATCAACCTGGCGATCAAGGGCGCGGCCTGGGCGGGGAAGGCACGCGGCCACCACCTCGTCACCACGGCCGTCGAGCACGAGGCCGTGCTCCACGCGTTCGGTTACCTGGAGAAATTCGGGTTCGAGGTGACGGTCCTGCCCGTCGACCGGTACGGGCGGGTCGACCCGGAGGCCCTGTCGGCGGCGCTGACCGAGCGGACCGTGCTGGTGAGCCTGCAGTACGTGAACAACGAGGTCGGCACGGTCCAGCCGCTCGCCGATCTCGTGCGCCACGCACGGACACAGCGGCACGTGCTCGTCCACGTCGACGCGGTGCAGGCGGCACCCTGGATGGACCTGGACGTCCCGGCGCTCGACGTGGACCTCCTGTCGATCGCGGGCCACAAGCTCGAGGGTCCCAGGGGTGCCGGAGCGCTGTACGTGCGGCGCGGGACGGCGTTGCTCGCGCAGCAGCACGGCGGCTCGCAGGAACGGCACCGGCGGGCGGGCACCGAGGACGTGGCCGGGGCGACGGGGCTGGCGCGGGCGCTTCGGCTGGCGCGCCGCGAGCGCCCGGCGGTGCCGGACCGCGTCGCGGGACTGCGCGACCGGCTGCGCGACGCGGTGCTGGCGGTCCCCGGCGTGGAGCTGACCGGACACCCCCAGCACCGGGCGCCGGGTCACCTGTCCGTGATCGTGCGGGACGTGGACGGGCAATCGCTCGTGGTCGCGCTCGATCTCGAGGGGATCGCCTGCTCCAGCGGCTCGGCGTGCGCCGCGGGTTCGACGGAGCCGTCGCACGTGCTGACGGCGATGGGGTACCCGGCCGAGGAGGCGCGGGGCGCACTGCGGCTGACGCTCGGCCGGACGACGACGGAGGCCGACATCGATCTGGCGTGCCGGATCGTGCCGGCGACGATCGAACGGGTGCGTGCCGGGGCCGTCGCGCTCGCGGCCCGGGACCCGTGAGCCCGCGCATCGTCGCCGCCATGTCCGGCGGCGTCGACTCGTCGGTGGCCGCCGCCCTCCTGCGCGCCGAGGGGCACGAGGTGGTCGGGGTCTGGATGCGCCTCCACGGCGGAGCGGACGTTCGATCCGAGTTCCGCAAGAGTTGCTGCTCGCTGGACGCGGCCGACGACGCGCGGCGGGTCGCGGCCCAGCTGGACATCCCGTTCTTCATCCTCGACCTGGAGCGCGAGTTCGCGGCCGGCGTCCTCGACCCGTTCGTCCGCTCGTACCTGTCGGGCGCGACGCCGAGCCCCTGCGTGGACTGCAACACGTACGTGAAGTTCGGCGCGCTGCTCGGGCGGGCACGCCTCCTGTACGGCGCGGAGGCGGTGGCGACGGGGCACTACGCGCGCGTGGACGAGGTGCCCGACGAGGGGCTGCCCGGCGGACGACGGTGGCGCCTGCTCGCCGCGGCCGACCCCGCGAAGGACCAGAGCTACTTCCTCTACGGGCTCCGGCAGGACCAGCTGGAGCGGACGCGGTTCCCGCTCGGGGAGCTCTCGAAGCCGCGGGTCCGGTCGATCGCCCGCGACCTCGGGCTGGCGACGGCGGACGTCCCGGAGAGCCAGGAGATCTGCTTCGTGCCCGGCGGCGACTACCGCGAGACGCTGCGCGAGCGGGCCGGCTGGCGGGAGACGCCTGGGCCGGTGGTCGACGTCGACGGGTCGACGGTCGGGGAGCACCGCGGGGCCGCGGCGTACACGGTGGGGCAGCGGACGGGGGTCGGCGTCGCGCTGGGCGAGCGCCGCTATGTCGCATCGATCGACGCGGGACGGAACCTCGTGCGGCTCGGGCGGCGCGAGGACCTGGAGCGCCGCCGCTTCGACGTGCGAGAGATGCATTTCGTCGACGGCCGTGAGCGCATCACGTCCTTCCACTGCGCCGTCCGCATCCGCCACCGGGGGCCGCTGGTGCCGGCCACCGCGCATCCGCCGGCGGGCGAAGGGGGCGGCGCGCGTTCCGGTTCC
>JAJYGK010000212.1 GCA_021790715.1 Chloroflexota bacterium | reverse complement strand
ACCGGATCCGGCGACCAGGACCGACACGCTCGTTCCCTGCCGGCGGCCGGCGCGGCCCATCTGCTGCCGCGTCGCCGCGATCGATCCCGGGTATCCGACGAGGACCGATGCGTCGAGCCCGCCGATGTCGACGCCGAGCTCCAGCGCGTTGGTGCTCACGACGCCCAGGATCTCGCCCGCCCGCAGGCCCCGCTCGATCGCGCGCCGCTCGGTGGGCAGGTAGCCGCCCCGGTAGCCGCGCACCCGCTCGCCGGGGCCCCGGCCCTCGCGCATCGCCTCGCGCAGGGCCGTCAGCAGGAGCTCCACGCTCACGCGCGACCGACCGAACACGATGGTCTGGTGCCCGGCTCGCAGGAACGCGAGCGCGACCCGTTCGGCGAGTGCGAACGTGCTGGCACGCCCGCCGAGCGTCGCATCGACGAGCGGCGGATCGAGCACCAGCACGTGCCGCTCGCCCGACGGCGCGCCGCTCTCCGCGATGCACGCGGCGTCGCGACCGGTGAGGAGCCGCGCGAGCTCGGCCGGGTTGCCGATGGTCGCCGAGGAGCAGGCGATCACGGGGTGGCTGCCGTAGTGCTCGCAGACGCGGAGCAGCCGGCGCAGGACGTTCGCCACGTGGCTCCCGAACACGCCGCGGTAGGTGTGCAGCTCGTCGATGACGACGTACTGCAGTTGCTCGAACAGCTGGAACCACTTGGTGTGGTGCGGCAGGATCTCGGCGTGGAGCATGTCCGGGTTCGTCACGACGACCTGCCCGGCGGAGCGGATCGTGGACCGGATCGGCGCCGGCGTGTCGCCGTCGTACGTGGCGCAGGCGACGCCGAGCCCGGAGGCGGCGGCCAGGGCGCGGAACGCGGCCACCTGGTCCTGGCCGAGCGCCTTGGTGGGGAACAGATAGAGCGCCCGGGCGGCCGGATCGTCGGCGACGGCCTGCAGGACGGGCAGGTTGTAGCAGAGCGTCTTGCCCGACGCGGTCGGTGTCGCCACGACGACGTCGCTGCCGGCGTGCAGCGCGTCGGCCGCGAGCGCCTGGTGTGTCCAGAGGCGCTCGATTCCTGCCGCGGCGAGCCCGTCCGCGAGGCGCGGATCCACCCAGGCGGGAAGCGGGGCGAAGGCCGCCTCCGTGGCGGGAACGACGCGGTGCTCGACGACGGCACGGGCGACGTCGGCGTCCTCGAGGAGCCGATCGAGAACGTCCGTCAGCGGCGAGGGGGCGTAGAGCCGCATGCTGCCTCCGTCGTGGCCGTCGGTCCCGATGCCCTCCCGGCACCGCAACCGCACGTCTGTTCGGTTTGGTCGCAGTGTAGCAGCCGGTTCGCTCCTTGACACCATGCCGCGGCGGCCACTAGGGTCCTCGCCGTGGACGCAGACGACAGCCGCCGGCCCGCCGAGGGGCACCGGGCGCGCGCTCCGCGGAAGGCGGACCCGGCCGAGCCGGTGCCGGATCCCGCCGCGCCCTCGACGCTGCTCGCCCAGCCGCGGCCCTCGCTGGCCGGGCTGGACCGCCGCACGATCGCGCTCGCGGCGGCCACGCTGGTCGTGGTGTGGCTCGTGCTCGTGTTCGGGCGCGCCGTGTCCCAGGTGCACCAGGCCACCGGGGAGGCGGCCGTGCTGCGCAGCCAGGACGCCGCCATGACGACGCAGGTGCAGGCCAGGCAGGCCGAGCTCGCCGTGATCCAGTCGCCCGCCTTCCTCGCGCTCGAGGCGCGCGCCTACGGCTACGGCACGCCCAGCGAGCAGGTCTTCGCGCTGCAGCCCGGTTCGCCGCCGCCCCCGTCGATCACCCCGCTCGGACAGGAACCCGCCCCCCCGCCGCCGCCCACGCCCCTGCAGGCCTGGCTCCGCCTGCTCTTCGGATCGTGACGGGGGCGGGCCGGCCGGCACCCGGTGATGGAGCGCCGGCGGCCGGGTACTGGGTGACGCCGCGCACGGAGGTCCGCCGCGCGGACCGCGCGTCCTACGACCGGGCCGTCGTGCGCGCGATCCTGGACGAAGCGCCGATCGTGCACGTCGCGTTCGCGCTGGATGGGACGCCGTTCGTGGTGCCGATGCTGCACGGCCGCATCGACGATCGCCTGTACCTGCACGGACTCCCCGCCGCCCGCCTGTTCCGGCACCTGCGCGCGGGCCCCGAGGTCTGCGTCGAGGCGACGCTGCTCGACGGACTGGTGATGGCGCGCTCGTCGTTCCACCACTCGGTCAACTTCCGGAGCGTCGTGGTGGTCGGGCGCGCCCGCCTGGTGCGCGATCACGCCGAGAAGCTGGCCGGCCTCCGCGCGATCGTGGAGCACGTCGTGCCGGGACGGTGGGACGATGCGCGCCGGCCGAGCGGCCCGGAGCTGCGGCAGACGCACGTGGTGGCGATCCCGATCGAGGAGGCGTCGGCGAAGATCCGCACCGGACCGCCGGCCGAGGATCCCGGCGACCTCGGGCTGCCGGTGTGGAGCGGCGTGATCCCGATCCGCACCGCGTTCGGCGAGCCATCGACCGAGGGCGCCGCCGGGGTCGCCGCGGCGTTCCCCGCCTACCTCGCCGAGCTGCTGTCGGGAGGACGCGGCGCCGGGGCCTGACCCGCCCGCGTCACCCGCCGGTGCGCAGCCCCGCCGGCTCACCCTCCCCGGGCTTCCCGGGGCCGGTCACGGCGCCGGGGACCGGATCGATCGCAGCCTGGCCGTTCGCCACCGGATCGGTGGCCGCCGGGTCGATCGCGCCGCCCAGCCGCTCGCGCGCCTCGCGGTCGAGCCGGGCATCGATGCGGGCCGCCGCCTGCTCCTCCGCACCCATCCAGTCGTAGAACACGACCAGGCCCGCGATGAGGAACCCGACGCCGCCGCCGCCCCACATGATCGCGCCGGCGAGCTGCTGATCGGCCATCGTCGAGATCCACCCGAGGTGGATGTTCGCGTAGTAGGCGTAGAGCGGCGCGCCGGCATTCATGATCGCGATCCCCAGGAAGGCGCCCTGGCTCATCTCGAAGAGCATCGCCACGAGCCTGACGGGGTGCGATACGCGCCACGGGCTGGGATCGCGGCCGAGCATCGGCCACCAGAAGAGCAGCCCGGCGGCCAGGAAGGCCAGGTGCTCCGCGTCGTGCAGGAGGCCGTCCTGGAGCGTCAGCTCGTAGATCACCGTGAAGTGCGTGACCCAGAGGATCCCGGCGAAGAGGGCGGAGGCGATCAGCGGGTTGGTGAGCATCCGCACGAGACGGCTGTGCAGGATGGGGAGAATCCACTGTGTCCGCGCCCGCGGCGACGCGACGCGCAGCGCGAGCGTCACGGGCGCGCTGGCGACCAGCAGCGGCGCCGCGACGATCATCAGCAGCAGGTGCTGGATCATGTGGACCGAGAACAGGACCTCAGACCACGCGTCGGGCGGGCCCTGCAGGGCGTATTCCACGACCGCCAGGCCGGCCAGGAACGTGATCGTGCGGGCGGCGGGCACCGGGCTCGCGGGATGCCGCGCGTTCACCCGGCGCACGGCCCAGACGAACGCGAGGGCAGATGCGATGACGGGGACCTGCACCGTCAGGTCGAACGACCAGCCCGTGACGAGGTCGAGGAGGCTCGGCGGCGGGGTTGGCGATGTCGCGGCGCCCGACGCGAGCGCGGCCGCGGGTGCAAGGAGCCATGCGGCGAGCACGGCGAGCGACGCCGCGAGGCCGGCGAGAGCCGCGGCGTGGATGTCCGGGCGGTGGGCGTGGGCGGGGACGGCGGGCGTGCGCATCGGGGGAGGCGATCCTAGCACCGGCCGCCCGCTACCCCCGCGCGCAGCGGCGCGGGCCGGATGCCCGCCGGGGATCGCGGCGTGATCGACCGTGTCGTGGACCGCGCGCTCCACACCGTCAGCACGCCCCGGCCGCACCACCCGACGCTGGCCGCCCTCGACCTCCACGCACGCGTCCCCGTCGTCGATCTCCTCGTCGGGACGCCGCTCTTCCGGCGCACCTTCCTCGAGCCCGCGCACGCGGGGCACGTCGACCTGCCGCGCCTTCACGCCGGCGGTGTGCGTCTCGTCGGGATGTCGCTCGCGACCCGCTTCCCGGATGCGCGGGGCACGCTGTCCGCGGTCCAGTTCGCCAGCCTCGGGATCCCGATGCGAGCCCTGCACTCCGACCTGTCGCTCGTCGTCCGCCTGGCGGCCAGGGTGGACGCCTGGGCGTCGGCGTCGGGCGGCGCATTCGTCGTCGTGCGGTCGGATGCTGACCTCGCGCGGGTCCTTGCCCCCGGCGGGCCGGTCGGCGCGTTCATCGGGGTGCAGGGCGGCCAGGTGCTCGGCGACGACGCGGCGCTCCTGCCCGCCGTGGCCCGGCGCCTGCGCCTGGTCGGGGTGCGCATGCTCGCCCCGGCCCACGTCATGGACAACCCGCTGGCCGGTTCCGGGACGGGACGCCGTGCCGGGGGGCTGACGGCGCTCGGGCGGCTCGCGGTCGGGGAGCTCGAGCGGGCCGGGATCGTCGTCGACCTCGCCCACGCGTCGTCGCGCACGATCGCGGACACGCTCGCCATCGCGTCCATCCCGCCGGTGCTCAGCCACACGGGCTTCGTCGAGCGCGCCGGGGCGCGCAGCCGGTGGCGGCGCTACTCGGCCGCCAGCCGCAACGTGCGGGTGGCCGACGCGCGGGGCGTCGCCCGGGCGGGCGGCGTCGTCGGCGTGACCACCGCCGTCTCGCTGCTCGGGGGCGGCACGCTCGCCGGCCTGGTCGACACGATCCGGTTCGCGATCGACGAGCTCGGGGCCGACCACGTCGCGATCGGCTCCGACATGGACGGCGCGCTTCGCTCGGTCATCGATGCGTCCGGCCTGCCCCTGGTGACGGACGGCCTGCTCGCGGGAGGCGTGCCGGAGGCCGACGTGGTCGCGCTGCTCGGCGGCAATGCGCTGCGGGTGCTCCGTCCGGTGCTCGTGCGTGCGGGCGATTCGCCCGCGTCCCGGCCCGGGCTGTAGAATCCCGCCTGCTCCTGCAGGAGCGGGATTCCGGCGGCGGAGTAGCTCAGTGGTAGAGCAGGGGACTCATAAGCCCTTGGTCGGTGGTTCGAATCCGCCCTCCGCTACCACCACGTCGGCACCTCCGGGCCCCTGATCCCGAGCGGGATCGGGGGCCTTCGTTCGTCTCCCTCCCGGCGGGACGCCGCGCTCGCGACCCCCGGCGGCCGCGCCCGGCGCACGCCGCGGACCCGCGACGCCCGCTCGCGATCTGCCTGCAACATCCCATCCGTCACGGCACCCGCCCCGTATTCGTCCATGGAAACATCAGCCGCCTATAATCCGAGCACGCTCCGGGGCCACCCGGCGCGCACCGATCGACCCGGAGGGTCACCTCTCTTGAACACGCGATTCCTGAGAAACGGCATCGTGATGCTCGTTCTCGTGGTGGGAACGGCCGCGCTGCTGTACACCGTCTTCATGCCGGCGCCGACCGGCACGGAAATCCCCTACAGCGGCGGCCCCAGCTCGTTCCTCGGCCTGATCAAGTCCGGTCAGGTCGACCAGGTGGTCGAGCAGGGCACGCAGCTCACGATCACGCTGAAGGACCCGGCCAACACCCAGAAGACCAGCCAGATCCCGGGCACCCTCGGCGACAGCCTCATGTCCGATATCCGCGCGACCTGCGCAGAGCCGGGTGCCGTGGCGAACTGCCTGAGCGTCCCGATCACCCCGCAGCAGCAGTCGCAGACCGGCCAGTGGATCGGCCTCCTCATCAGCGCCCTGCTTCCCGTGCTCCTGATCGGCGGCTTCATCTTCATCATGATGCGGCAGGCCCAGGGCACCAACAACCAGGCCATGAGCTTCGGCAAGAGCCGGGCGCGCATGTTCCTGGGCAACAAGACGGTCGTCACGTTCAGCGACGTGGCGGGCGTCGACGAGGCGAAGGGCGAGCTCCAGGAGGTCGTCGAGTTCCTCAAGTACCCGGAGAAGTTCAACTCGCTCGGAGCGCGGATACCGAGGGGCGTGCTGCTCATCGGCTCGCCCGGCACCGGCAAGACGCTCCTCGCCCGCGCGGTGGCCGGTGAGGCCGGTGTGCCGTTCTTCAGCATCTCGGGCTCCGAGTTCGTCGAGATGTTCGTGGGCGTCGGCGCCAGCCGCGTGCGCGACCTGTTCGACCAGGCCAAGCGCAACAGCCCGTGCATCGTGTTCGTCGACGAGATCGACGCGGTCGGCCGCCAGCGCGGCGCCGGCCTCGGCGGCAGCCACGACGAGCGCGAGCAGACCCTCAACCAGATCCTCGTCGAGATGGACGGCTTCGACACGAACACGAACGTGATTGTCGTTGCGGCGACGAACCGCCCGGACGTCCTCGACCCGGCACTCCTGCGGCCCGGCCGCTTCGACCGCCAGGTCATCCTCGACCGCCCCGACATGAAGGGCCGCCTCGAGATCCTGCGCGTGCACGTGCGCGGCAAGCCGCTCGACAAGGCGCTCGACCTCGAGTCGATCGCGCGGCAGTCGCCCGGGTTCTCGGGCGCGGACCTCGCGAACATCGTCAACGAGGCCGCGATCCTGGCCGCGCGGCGCAACAAGAAGGTGATCGGCAGCTCCGAGTTCGCCGAGGCGCTCGACCGCGTCATGGCCGGCCCGGAGCGGAAGTCCCGCATCATCAGCGACGCCGAGAAGGCGATCATCGCCTACCACGAGGGCGGCCACGCGCTGGTCCAGCGCATCCTGCCCAAGTGCGATCCGGTCACG
This sequence comes from Chloroflexota bacterium, assembly GCA_021790715.1. Taxonomy (GTDB): domain Bacteria; phylum Chloroflexota; class Limnocylindria; order Limnocylindrales; family CSP1-4; genus JAJYNJ01. The sequence goes on along the minus strand of JAJYGK010000212.1, from coordinate 32,907 downwards.
AAGGTGACCATCATCAGCCGCGGCATGGCCCTGGGCTACACGATGGCGCTTCCCGAGGAGGATCGCTACCTGCAGTCGAAGTCCGAGTTCGAGGACAAGATCGCGGGTCTCCTGGGCGGCAACGCGTCGGAGAAGCTCGTCTTCGGCGACACGACGACGGGCGCCTCGAACGACATCGAGAAGGCCACCAACCTGGCGCGCAAGATGGTCACCGAGTACGGCATGAGCGAGAAGCTCGGCCCGCTCGCCCTCGGCAAGCGCGAGGAGATGGTCTTCCTCGGCCGCGAGATCGGCGAGCAGCGCAACTACAGCGACGAGGTTGCCAAGCAGATCGACGACGAGGTCCGCACGATCATCGACCGCGGCTATGCCCGGGCGATGGAGGTGCTCTCCGCGTACCGTGACCGGCTCGACACGCTCGCCCAGCGCCTGGTCGCCGAGGAGACGCTCGACGCCGCGGAGTTCGAGAAGGTCTTCGCGGACATTCCGGACCCGCGCAAGGAGCAGGGCGGCCCCACGCCGCGACCGGTGGCGGCTCCGCCGACGGCCCGGCAGCTGCCGGCCGACGGCTCCTCGCCGTCCGGTCCGGCGCCGGCACCCTCGCCCTCGCCGGCGTAACGGGGGCAGCCGCGGCGACGCGTCCCCGGGCGCCGCGGCCGGCAGTGCCGGCACGACCCGGGGCGGCACTGCCGGGCAGCACAGATCCAGGACATCGAGGCGGGCCGTACGGCCCGCCTCGTCACGTGATGGAGGACCCGATGGCACGGCACCCGGCGGACATCGACGCGTGGCTCGACGAAACGCGGGAGGAACGCCTCGCGGACTACCTCGAGTTCCTGCGGATCCCCAGCATCTCGACGCTGCCGGCGCACGCGGCGGACTGCCGGCGGGCGGCCGGCTTCCTGGCCGATCACCTCCGCCAGGCCGGCCTCGAGCACGTCGAGGTGGCGGAGACCGAGGGCCACCCGGTCGTGTACGCGGACTGGCTCCACGCGGAGGGCCGCCCGACCGTGCTCGTGTACGGCCACTACGACGTGCAGCCGGCAGACCCCCTCGACCTGTGGGAGAAGCCGCCGTTCGATCCCCGCGTCGAGGGAGGGCGCGTCTACGCGCGCGGGGCGGCGGACGACAAGTCGAACGTCCACGCGCACCTGCAGGCCGCCCGTGGCTGGCTTGCCGACGGCGGCACGCTGCCCATCAACCTGAAGTACGTCTTCGAGGGCGAGGAGGAATCGGGCTCCGAGCACCTCGACCACTGGCTGTCGGCGAACCGGGAGCGACTTGCCGCCGACCTGGCGGTCGTGAGCGACACCGGCTTCTTCGACGGGAACGTGCCGGCGATCACCGTCGGGCTGCGCGGCATCATGTACGCGCAGCTGAACGTCTCGGGACCGACGGTCGATCTCCACTCCGGGGGGTACGGGGGCACGGTCCGGAACCCGGCGACGGTCCTCTGCGAGATCGTCGCCGGCCTGCACGACGCCGAGGGGCGCGTGAACGTGCCGGGCTTCTACGACGACGTGCGGCCGCTGTCCGTGCGCGACCGCGAGGAGTTCGCGCGGCTGCCGTTCGACGAGGATGCCTACCGCGCGTCCACCGGAGTCGACGCGCTGTGGGGCGAGAGCGGCTTCACGACGCTCGAGCGGCGCGGCGGGCGGCCGACGCTCGAGGTGAACGGCATCTGGGGCGGCTTCCAGGGGGAGGGCGCCAAGACGATCATCCCGGCGCACGCCCACGCCAAGGTCAGCTGCCGGCTGGTGCGCGACCAGGACCCGGAGCGCATCTTCGCGCTCGTCCGCGATCGCATCCTGCAGCTTGCCCCGGCGGGCGTGCGGGTGGAGGTCACCTACATCCACGGTGGCCTGCCGTCGCTGACGCCGATCGACCACCCGGCGACGCAGGCGGCGGCCCGGAGCCTCCGCGAGGTGTTCGGCGGCGACCCGGTGTACATCCGCGAGGGCGGATCGGTCCCCGTCACCGCCTCGTTCGAATCGATCCTCGGGCTGCCCGTGGTGCTGCTCGGCTTCACGCCTCCCGACGACCGCGCCCATGCCCCGAACGAATCGATGCGCCTCGACAACTACGAGCAGGGGACGCGGACCATCGTGCGCTACTGGCAGGCACTCGCGGAGACGCCGCTCGAGTAGCGGGTCCGGGAGCGGCAGGCCCGGCGGGACGAAAGGCGAGGCCGGCGCGGCATGCCGTCGCCGGCCGCCCGCCGCCGGGGCGCGACGGTCGCGACCGGCGGTACCGCTCGTGGCGGCACCGTTCGTACCACCGGAAGCGCCGAATCCGGATGCTATGATCGGGCCACGTTCCGCCCGGAGGTATGAGCTGGTGGAGACCACTGCACAGCCCATGGACGTGCCGGGGGCGCCCGTGCCGTCCGGCGACGATGGCACGGCCATGGACGATGGCATGACCATGGACGATGGCATGGCCGCGGAGGCCATGGAGCCCTGGCACCTGGAGGCCGACGGGGGATCCATGCGCCCCCAGTCGGCGCTGGACATCCTGGTCAACCTGAACGAGCGAATCTCGACCGGGGACGTCGCCCGCTACCAGCCCGTGCCGCTCGGGTTCACGCCGCTCGACAAGACCATCGGCGGCGGGCTGCGGCCCGGTGAGATGCTCCTCCTGGGCGGTGCGCAGGGGACCGGCAAGACGACGATGGCGCTCCAGATGGCGCGCAACATCGCCTCGAGCGGCCTCGCGAACGTGCTGTACATCTGCTTCGAACACGACGAGGAGTACCTCCTCAACCGGCTCATCGCGGCCGAGTCCGCGCTCGTCCACCTGCCGCAGACGACCGGGGCGATCAAGATCCAGGACGTCCGCCGCGAGATCCTCGGCAGCTGGATGGTCGAGGGCGAGGCCGGGCACCAGCTCGCGTCGAACCCCCGCCTGCGGCCGGCCCTCGAGCGGATCGGCCGCTACGGCGAGTCGCTGTTCCTCCTGAAGGGATCGCAGACCGCCTCCACCGTCGAGAACATGCGGCTGCTCGTCCAGCAGCACCGCGACCTCTCCGGCGACCGGCAGCTCGTGGTCTTCGTCGACTACCTCCAGAAGGTGCCGGTCATCCCCGAGCCGCCCAACGAGACCGAGAAGGTCACGTACGTGGTCAACGGGCTGAAGGACGTCGCCCTCTCCGAGGGGGTGCCGCTCATCGCGATCGTGGCGGCCGACAAGGAGGGCCTGAAGGCCTCCCGGCTGCGCAACCACCACCTGCGCGGCTCGTCGGCCATCAACTACGAGGCGGACATCATCCTGATCCTCAACGAGAAGTACCACATCGTCGCCAAGGTCAACATCGAGTTCAACCCGTACCAGGCGCAGCGCTTCCGCGACTGGGTCATCGTGAGCGTCGAGAAGAACCGCGGCGGCAAGGACAACGTCGACCTGGAGTACGAGAAGCACTTCGAGTTCTCGTGCTTCGACCCGGATGGCCGCACCGTCCAGGAGAAGCTCATCGAAGAGCGGCTCTACAACGACTGACGGGATGGACGCCGCCGCACGCTTCCCGGAGGTCATCGAGGCCGTCATCGAGATCCCCTCCGGCAACCGGAACAAGTACGAGTTCGACGAGCATGCCAATGTCTTCCGTCTGGACCGCGTCCTCAGCTCGGCCGTGTACTACAACTTCGACTACGGCTTCATCGAGGGGACCCGGGCCGACGACGGCGACCACACCGACGTCCTGGTCCTGATCGGGGAGCCGACGTTCACCGGCTGCCACATCTGGGTGCGACCGGTGGGCGGCCTGGCGATGCGCGACGAGAACGGGGACGACTTCAAGGTCCTGAGCGTGGCGCTCGCCGACCCGCTCTACGCGCACATCGAGTCGCTCGACGACGTGTCGCCGCACCGCCTGGTGGAGATCGAGCACTTCTTCGAGACCTACAAGCTGCTCGAGAACAAGGCCGTCGAGGTGCTCGGCTGGCGCGACCGGGAGACCGCGCTCGCCATGCTGCGCGCGGACCGGGCGCGCTGGGAGCGCGAGCAGGCCGGGCGGCCGGGCGGCACGCACCCGGGAGCATGAGCCTCGGACAGCCGGATCCGGCGACCGGTCCCGTCCTGCAACCGCGCCCGGAGCTGATCTTCTTCGACATCGGCGACACGCTGATCCGCGTCGATCCGTCGTGGACCGGGGCCTACCTCGCCGCCGCCACCTCCTGGGGACTCGACGTGGACGCCGACGCGCTGGCGACGGCGTTCGCGCGGGCGCTCGGTGAGGGGCTGTGGGACGCGCCGGGCCCGTTCGAGGCGACGCCCGAGAGCTCGTACCAGCGGATCAAGGCCTTCGACGTCCGGGCCATGGCGCTGCTCGGCTACGAGGACCTGCCGGATGAGTTCTACCGGCACCTGGGGCGCTTCTTCGAGCGGCGCGCGGCGTGGCGGGTCTTCCCCGACGTGCAGCCGGCGCTCGAGTCGATCGGCGCGGCGGGCATCCGGCGCGCCGTGATCAGCAACTGGGTGTGGGCGCTGCCCGAGCTGCTGCACGACCTCGAGCTGGCACACCACTTCGAGGCGGTCGTCGCGTCGGCCCGGGTGGGATACGTCAAGCCGCAGCCCGAGATCTTCGCGCACGCGCTCCAGGTGACGGGAATCGCTCCGGAGCGGGCGATGCACGTGGGCGACAACCCCGACGCGGACGTCTCCGGGGCGGCCCGGCTGGGGATCCGGCCGGTGCTCCTCGACCGCGCCGGGCGTTACGCGGACGGCATTCCCGGCCGGCCCGACGTCCCGGTGGTGCCCGACCTGCTCTCGCTCGTGCGCCTGCTCGGCGTCGGGACGGCGGCGTCCGATGATGGGCACTGAGGCATCTCGACCGGCGACACGCGGCGGCACGAGGGGCCGGCGATGAGCGCCGGCGAGCCGCGTGCGGACGAGGCGTGGCGGCTGTTCGTCGCGATACCGGTTCCCGGTGACGTCCGGGCCGCCCTCGAGGCCGCGCTGTGGCGCGTGCGCGACGAGGTGCGCGGCGGGCGCTGGCTGGGGCCCGAGACCTGGCACCTGACGCTCCGGTTCCTGGGCGACACGCCGGTCGGCGCGATCCCGCGCATCGAGGATGCCGTCCGCCGCGCGGCGGCCACGGCCGGGCCCTTCGAGGCGTCGCTCGGGAGGGCCGGCGCCTTCGAGCGCAGGTTCGGGCGTGTTGCGTGGATCGGGCTCGAGCGGGGAGCCGACCAGGTCGCGGGGCTGGCGACGGCGCTCACCGCGACGCTCGCCCCGCAGGAGGTGTCGCACGAGCCGTTCCGCCCGCACCTGACGATCGCCCGCGAGGCGCCTGCGGCGCTCGTTCCCGCGCTCGATGCCGCGCTGGCGGAAACCCGGGCCGGCAGGCTGCGCGTGGGTCCCGTCGGTCTCGGGGCGGGGCCGGCGCTCCCGAGGCGGTCGGGAGCCGATGCCCTGTCGTGGACCGTCGACCGCCTCGTGCTCTACCGGAGCGTCCTCGGACGCGGCGGGGCGCAGCACACGGCGCTGGTCGAGGCGCACCTGGGGCCGGCGACCCCGCACGGCTGATGCGGGCGGCTGGCTCCCGGGATCGCTCGCGCGGCCGACGCAGGCAGTCCGGCGCGGTCGGGGGTGCGCCGGGCGAGCACAGGCGCTTGCGGACGCGGGCCCGTGCCGGTAGATTCGCCCGACAGTCGTTGACCGGGAGGAGTACCCGTCAACCGCGGGCCACAGCGAGCCGGGGTGGTGGAAGCCGGTGCCGACGGCGGGACGGGGAATGGACCCGCGAGACGCTCCCGCGAACCGCGCCGAGGGGACGCGCACTAGCGGGGGCCGGAGACCCACCGTTATCACGGGCAGGTACGGCGTCGAACGACGACCCCGCACCGCGGAATGAGCGGCCGCCGCGCGCGGCCGGAACGAAGGGTGGCACCACGAGGTCTCGACCTCGTCCCTCGCGGGACGGGGTCGAACCATATCCGGGCCGCGAGGTCCCCGAGCGAGAGGTGCACCCGCCATGAGCGCGCAGACGAAGTTCCTGCTCGACGAGAGCCGCATCCCGAAGGCCTGGTACAACATCGTGCCGGACCTGCCGGTGCCGCCGGCGCCCGTCCTGCACCCTGGCACGCGGCAGCCCATCGGCCCGGCCGACCTCGCGCCGCTCTTCCCGATGGCGATCATCCAGCAGGAGGTGAGCGCCGAGCGGGAGATCGAGATCCCGGGACCCGTCCGCGAGGCCTACCGCCTCTACCGGCCCTCGCCGCTCTACCGCGCGCACCGGCTGGAACGCGCCCTCGATACCCCGGCGCACATCTACTACAAGTACGAGGGCACCAGCCCGGCCGGCAGCCACAAGCCGAACACGGCGATCGCGCAGGCGTTCTACAACCGGCAGGAGGGCGTACGGCGCCTGGCGACGGAGACCGGCGCGGGCCAGTGGGGCAGCGCCCTCGCCTTCGCGGGCGCGCTCTTCGGGCTCGAGGTCAAGGTCTACATGGTGCGGGCGAGCTACGACCAGAAGCCGTACCGCCGCAACCTGATGGAGCTCTACGGGGCGGAGGTCGTGGCCAGCCCGAGCCCCACCACCGGGTACGGCCGCCAGGTGCTCGCCGAGCATCCCGACAGCCCGGGCTCGCTGGGCATCGCGATCAGCGAGGCCGTCGAGGACGCCGCGGGGCGCGACGACACGCGGTACTCGCTGGGATCGGTGCTCAACCACGTGCTGCTCCACCAGACCGTCATCGGCATCGAGGCCATCGAGCAGATGGAGATGGCCGGCGAGGCGCCGGACGTGGTGATCGCCTGCGCGGGCGGCGGCTCGAACTTCGGCGGGCTCGCGTTCCCGTTCGTCGGGAAGATGCTGCGCGGGGAGGCGACGTACCGCGTGGTCGCGGTCGAGCCGGAGGCCGCGCCGACCCTGACGCGCGGCGTCTACGAGTACGACTTCGGCGACACCGCGAAGCTGACCCCGCTCGTGAAGATGTACACGCTCGGACACGACTTCATCCCCGAGCCGATCCACGCCGGCGGCCTGCGCTACCACGGCATGTCCCCGCTCGTGAGCCTGCTCAAGGAGCGCGGGATCATCGAGGCCCGCGCGGTGCACCAGTTGCCGACGTTCGAGGCCGGCGTCCAGTTCGCGCGAACCGAGGGGATCGCGCCCGCGCCCGAGTCGTCGCACGCCATCCGGGTCGCGATCGACGAGGCGATCGAGGCCCGCGAGCAGGGCACGCCACGCGTGATCCTCTTCGGCCTCTCCGGGCACGGCCACTTCGACCTGTCGGCGTACGAGCGCTACCTGGCCGGGCGGCTCGAGGATTACGAGTACCCGGCGGAGGCGGTGCGCGAGGCGCTCGACGCGGTGCCGGTCGTCTGACCGGCCCCGCAGGACCGGGGGGCGTCCGGCCTCGTGTCGGGCGCCCCCGTACCCGGTCGCCGGGCGGCGTACCACGCGGCGCGGGGGCCTGGGACCGCGCCGGTCGGGGGGTCAGGCGGTGCCCGGGATCGCGCCGGCGGCGTGCGGAACGGCACTCGACTGTGAGAGAGTGGGCACGTGCCGCTGCTGGCCTGCCGGACCTGTGGACGCCGGATCTACATGAGCGACCCGCTGGAGGTGCTGCTCCCCGACGAGCGGCGCTGCCCGCGCTGCGGCGAGGCGCTGGAGCTCGAGCGGCGCGAGCACGCCCGGCGCCTGTCCACGCGGCGACGGAACCCGCCGGAGATCCCCGGTCCGCCGGGTCGCGAGCGACGCAGGACGGAGCGGCGCTCGGGAAACGATCGTCGCGCGACGCCCTGAACCGACTGCCGGCGCGCCGTCTCGACACTCCCGGAGCGCTCGGATGTGCCCGTGAGCACTCGGGCGAGGGGAGCTAGAAGAGGGTTCCCTCCGGGCGGGGCGGCTCGACCAGGCGGTGGCGCAGCGCGAACGCGACCGCCTCGAGCTTCGAGTGCACGTGGAGCTTGCCCATGATGTTCTGGACGTGGGTGCGCAGCGTGTTCGGCGTGATGCCCAGCCGCTCGCAGATGTCCGGGGAGGCGAGCCCCTCGGTGAGCGCGCGCAGCACCTCGAGCTCGCGCGGGGTGAGCGGCTCGACGAACACCCGATCCTGCTGGCGGTCGCGGGCCGCCACGACGCGTCGCGCGATGTCGACGATGACCGATCGCGGCAGCAGGATCTCGCCGGCGTGCGCCGACCGGACGGCCTGGACCACCTCCGCCACGGCGCGGTCCTTGGTCAGGTAGCCGTCGGCGCCGGCCTGGATCGACTCGAGCACCGTCTCGTCGTCCGTGATGGCGGTGAGCATGACGACCCTGGCGCTCGGCCAGCGCGTCTTGACGATCCGCGTCGCCTCCGACCCCGTGCCGTCGGGCAGCCGGTAGTCCATGAGGACGACGTCCACGCCCGCGCGCGGCGCCTCTCGGACGTCGGAGACGGTGGGTGCCACGCCCACGACCTGGATGTCGGGCTCGCGCTCGAGCACGCGCGAGAGGGCATCGGTGAGCAGTTGATGGTCGTCTACGAGCAGGACCCGGATCGGCGTGTGCTGCAGAGCCGGCAAGACGCTTCCTCCCGTGAGCGGCTGAGGATATCACCGGGATCTGCGTGCGGGCATTGAATCGGCGGGTTCGGCGTGACGGTCGGGAAACGCCTCGCGACCTCGATCGCGCCCCGGCGCGGGTCCCGTAGACTCCGCGGATGCGACTGTCGATCGTGGGGTTCGGGCTCATCGGCGGCTCGGTGGCACGCGCGCTCGCGGCACGCGACGCCGGCCGCTGGCACGTGACCGCCTGGAGCCGGAGCGAGGACGGGCCGCGGGCCGCCCTCGCCGACGGCGTGGTGGACGTCGTGGCGCCATCGGCCGGAGACGCGGTCGCCGGGGCCGAGCTGGTGCTGCTTGCCGCCAGCCCGCTCGCGAACCTCGACCTCGTGCACACGCTGGGGCCCGCCGTCGCCGCGGCCGGGGCGACCCTCATGGACGTCACGTCGGCGCACGTCCGCATCGCGCGCGCGGCGGAGGCCGTGCCCGGCCTCCGGTACGTCGGCGGCCACCCGATGGCCGGACTGGAGGGCCGCGGCTACGAGGCCGCCCGCGCCGACCTGTTCGCGGGCCGCCCGTGGATCGTGCTGCCGTCGCCGGCCACGTGCGCGGAGGATCTCGCCCGCGTCGGTGCGCTCGTCGCCGCGTGCGGCGGGCGCCCCGTCACCCTCGAGCCCGCCGAGCACGACCACCTCGTCGCCGCCATCAGCCACCTGCCGCTGGTCGTGGCCGCGGCGCTCGCCGAGGCTGTCACGTCCGGGCCGGCATGGAGCGACGCGTCCCGATTGGCGGCCGGCGGCTGGCGCGACGCGACGCGCGTTGCGCGCGGCGACCCCGACCTCGGCGCGGGCATCGTGGCGCTCAACCGCGACGAGGTCCTGGCCTGGCTCGATCGCTTCGCGGCGACGCTCGCGTCCTGGCGCGCGGAGGTCGCCGGGCTCCCGCCCGAGCCCGTCGCCGCGGACGCCGGCGCCCTGAGGGATCGGTTCGAGCGCACCCGGGCCGCGCTGGTCGAGCGCGATGCCTGACGTCGAGCTGGTCCTGGGTGCGCCGCGCGGTGCGCTCTGGCATGGCACCGGGTGGCGCGGGGTGCGGGCGGACGGCGCGGAGGCGCTGGTGTCCCGGGCACTCGCGGTGGCGACGTTCCGTCCGCGGCCCGAGGCGGAGCGGGACGCGTCCTGGAAGCAACTCATCCCGTACCTGGTGCTGCGGGATGGAGCGCGGCTCTTCCTGATGCGCCGGACCCGCGCGGGGGCCGACGAGCGGCTCCACGAACGGTTCACGATCGGCGTCGGGGGCCACGTGAATCCCGGCGACGACGGCATCGGGGCGGCCCTGCTGCGCGAGTGGCACGAGGAGCTCGACGCGGCCTTCGACCCGCAGGTCCGGCTGGTCGGCCTGCTCAACGACGACTCGGACCCGGTCGGCTCGGTGCACCTCGGCGTGGTGTACGAGGCCGACGCACGCGGCCGGCCGGTCGCGATCCGGGAAACCGCGAAGCTCAGCGGCGCGTTCGCGGACGCCGACGCGCTGTGGGCCGCGCACGGCCGGATGGAGACATGGAGCCAGCTGCTGCTGGAGCACGTGCTGCCGAGGCGGGGCTGACCTGCCCATGGTCCGTCCGGCCCTTGGGCTGCGCCGTACGATGAGGCCGGAGGTTCGCGCGATGCGACTGGTGCTCCGGGCGATCGTCGTCCTCGCCGTCGCGCTCGGCGTGTGTGCCGCGCCGGTCGGGTTCGCCGCGGCCGCGCCGCCGCGTGTCGCTGTCCTGTCCCTCACCGGCATCGTGGACCAGGTCATGGCCGGGTACGTGCACGACGGGATCGCGCGGGCGGCGCAGGAGGGGGCCGCGGCCGTCGTCCTCCGCATCGACACGCCGGGCGGATCGCTCGATTCGACGCGCTCGATCACGCAGGACATCCTCGGGGCATCGATCCCGGTCATCACGTGGGTGGGGCCCCAGGGGGCATGGGCGGCGAGCGCCGGGACCTTCATCACGCTCGCCGGGGCCGTCGCCGTCATGGCACCCGGCACGAACATCGGCGCGGCGTCGCCGGTCGGCGCCGGCGGCCAGGACCTGACCGGAACGGAGGCGGCGAAGACGATGAGCTTCGCTGTCTCGAGCATCACCTCGATCGCGGAGGCGCGCGGGCGGAACGTCTCGTGGGCGGTCTCGGCCGTCAGGAACGCGACGTCGTCGTCGGCCACCGAGGCCGTGTCCGAGCATGCCGTGGACGGCATCGCCGCCACGCTCCCCGACGTGCTGGCGTTCGCGACCGGCCGGCAGGTGCAGGTGGGCGGCCGGACCGTGACGCTCGAGCTGACCGGCGCGCAGGTGCAGGATGTCGGGATGAACCCGCTCCAGTCCTTCCTGCATCTCCTGGCGGACCCGAACCTCGCCTTCATCCTGTTCGTGCTCGGGGCCTACGGGCTCATCCTCGAGTTCGTCCACCCCAACCTCCTGTCGGGCACGGCGGGAGGAGTGGCGCTGATCCTCGCGTTCCTGGGGTTCGGGAGTCTCCCCCTCAACCTGGCCGGGCTGCTCCTGATCGTGCTGGCGCTCGGGCTCTTCGTCGCCGACCTGACCGTCCCGAGCCACGGCCTGCTCACGCTGGCGGGCATCGTGGTGTTCGTGCTCGGTGCCGGCGCGCTCTACACCGGCCCGGGTCCGGGCGAGCAGGGGGTCGGGGTGGCCTGGCCGGTCATCGCGGTGATGGTGCTGGTCACCGCCGCATTCATGCTCGTCGTGGTTTCCGCGGCGTGGCGGATCCGCCGGCGGGCCAGGCTGCCGCTGGGCCTCGGCGGAAGCACGCCCGACGGCACCCTCCCGGTGCCGCCGGGGATGGCGGCGAGCGTGCGGCGTCCGCTCGCGCCGGAGGGCACCGTGTACGCCGGCGGCGAGGAATGGAGCGCCCGGAGCGCGGACGGGGCGGTGCTCGACCGCGGGACCCGCGTCCGGGTGGTGGGTCAGCAGGGGCTCGTCCTGCTCGTGGAGCGTGCCGATCCGCGCGGGTCGGCTGACGTGGAGGTGTCGCGCACATGAACCTCGACCCGGTCGCGCTGGCCACGCTCATCCTGGTCATCGTCGTCGTGCTCGGGCTGGTCTACCTGTCGGTGCGGATCGTGAACGAGTACGCCCGACTCGTCGTCTTCCGCTTCGGGCGGACGGGACCGGACCTGGTGAAGGGCCCGGGGCTCGTGTTCCTGATCCCGGTCGTGGACCGGCCGACCACCGTCGACCTGCGCGAGCAGTTCATCGAGGTCCCCAGCCAGACCACGATCACGAAGGACAACGCCCCGATCAACGTCGACTTCCTGATCTACTGGCGGATCGTCGACCCGCTCAAGAGCGTCGTGCAGGTGGCGTACTTCGCCGGCGCCCTGCAGGGCGTCGCGACGACGACGCTGCGCGCCGTCATCGGCGACATCATGCTCGACGAGGTGCTGTCGAAGCGCGAGCAGATCAACGAGATCCTGCGCGCCAAGCTCGACGAGGTCACCGAGCGCTGGGGCGGCAAGGTCACGACGGTCGAGATCCGGGAGATCACGCCGCCGCGCGACGTGCAGGAGGCGATGAACCGGCAGCTCTCGGCCGAGCGCACGCGGCGTGCCGTCATCACCGAGTCGGAGGGTACCCGGCAGTCGACGATCAACGTCGCCGAGGGCGACAAGCAGTCGGCGATCCTGCGCGCCGAGGGCGACCGGCAGGCGGCGATCCTGCGCGCCGAGGGGTTCAGCGAGGCCCTCAACCGGATCTTCAGCGCGGCGAAGGGCATCGACGAGAAGACGATGGCGCTGCAGTACCTGGACGCGCTGAAGACGCTGGGCGCGGGACCCGCGACGAAGTTCGTGATCCCGGTCGAGTTCACCGAGCTGCTCCGCCCGATCTCCGGGTTCGTCGATCGCGGGATGGCCGGCGGCGACGGCGGCCGTGGCGTCCCGCTCGGGTCGCGCCCCGAGGGTGCCTCCGGTGCCGGGAGTGCGAGCGCGTCGCCGTCGGGCGGTCCCGGCGCGAGCTGATTCTCCTTCCGGCGGGGCCGGCGGCCCGCGGGCCGCGAGCATCCGCGAGCATGGGCGCGTGTCCGCGAACGTCCGCGCCGCGCGCGAGACGCGTCCTGTGGCGCGTGTCCGGCTATCATCCGGGCGATCCACGCTGTCCGATCGCTGAGAGGTCCGATGGCAACCGCCAAGATCCTCGTCGTCGACGACGATCCCGACATCCAGCGCGTGTTGGGCTTCACGCTGAAGCAGGAGGGCTTCGCGGTCCTCACGGCCGTCGACGGCGCGGAGGCGCTGCGCCTGCTCGAGCGCGAGCATCCCGACCTGCTCCTGCTCGACGTCATGCTCCCCAAGGTGGACGGATACCAGGTCGCCCAGAAGATCCGGGCGGACGAGGGTGCCTCGGCCCACATCCCGATCATCATGGTCACGGCCGAGACGGACATCGAGCAGAAGGTCCGCGGTCTGCGCGCCGGGGCGGACGACTACCTGGTGAAGCCGTTCCACCCGGCGGAGCTGCTTGCGCGGATCCGCACGCTCCTCGCCCGGTTCGCCCCGCGCGCGCTCGAGCCGGCGAGCCGGACCGCCCGGGCCGGCCGGGTCCTCGCCTTCTACGGCGCGAAGGGCGGCGTGGGCACGACGACGCTGGCCATCAACGCCGCGATCGCCCTCCAGCGCGAGGAGGGCCGGGGCGTCGTGCTCGTCGACGGCAACCTCCAGTTCGGCGATCACCGCGTCTTCCTCGACCTCGGCCTCGACCGCAAGTCGATCGTCGACGTCGTCGCCGCGCCGAGCATCGACCACGACCTGCTGCGATCGGTGCTCATCCACCACGACACCGGGATCGACCTGCTGCTTGCCCCGCCGTCTCCCGAGACCGCCGAGCTCGTCAGCGACGAGCAGCACCACATGAGCCAGATCCTCGGGCTCCTGCGGCAGCACTACGACTACGTGGTCATCGACATCGACAAGCGGCTCGACGAGACGAACCTCGACGTCATCGCCGCGGCCGACCTCGTGTTCGTCGTCATGACCGCCGACCTGTCCTGTCTGAAGAACGTGCGCCTGGTGCTCGAGACGATGGCGCAGCTCGGCATCGGGCCGGGTCGCGTCCAACTCGTCCTCAACCGGTCCACTGCCTACACCGGGATCACCGTGAAGAACGCCGAGCGCGCGCTGCGCCGCCGCATCGCCTTCCAGGTCGTCAACGACTACCGGATCGCGATCACGGCGCTGAACACAGGTGCGCCGTTCGCCGTCGCCCGGCCGGAGTCGGCGCTCGGGCGATCGGTGGTCGAATTCGTGCGACAGATCGACAAGCTCGACCCTGCCGAGGCGCAGGCGGCGGAGCTGCTGCCCGCGACGACCTGACCCGGGCCCCGGCCGCATCCCGGCCGCGGCTGTAGAGCGCGAGTGGAGCCCCCGCGAAGTCGGTGTGAAGCGGGCCGCCCTACGCTCGCCGCATGCTCGCGACGCTCATCACCGCGGTCGTCGACGGCCTCGAGGGCGCGCTGGTGCGCGTGGAGGTCGACGTCGCGCCCGGGCTGCCGGTCACCCAGATCGTCGGGCTGCCGGACGCCGCGCTCTCCGAGGCGCGGGAGCGTGTTCGCGGCGCGATCCGCAACACCGGGTACGCCTACCCGCAGGGACGGGTGACCGTCAACCTCGCGCCCGCGGGCCGCCGCAAGCACGGGGCCGCGTACGACGTCGCAATCGCCGTCGGGATCATGGTGGCCTCGGGCGAGGTGGTCGCCTCGGGCGGCGACTGGGCACTGCTCGGCGAGCTCTCGCTGACCGGCGAGATCCACCCGGTGGCCGGCGTCCTGCCCATGGTGCACACGCTGCGCCGCGCCGGCGCGCGGCGGGTGGGCGTCCCGGCCGCCAACGCCGCGGAGGCGTCGCTGGTGGACGGGATCGAGGTCGTCCCGCTCGCCGGCCTGGACGACGCCGCCCGGCTCGTCGCGGGCCCGCGCGGGAGGCGGGCCGCCCGGGCGAGGCGCGCTCCACCGGTCGCGGTCTCCGGCGTGCTCCGGGACACCGCCGCGTCCGACGCGCCGCTCGTGCGCGAGGACGCCCGAGTCGATCTCGTCGAGGTGCACGGGCAGGCCGCCGCCCGCTGGGCGCTGGAGATCGCCCTCGCGGGCGGCCACAGCCTCCTGCTCGTCGGTCCCCCGGGGGCCGGGAAGACGCTGCTCGCCCGGACGATCCCCGGCCTGCTGCCGCCGCTCGACGAGCGGGAGGCGCTCGAGGTCACGGTGGTGGCGTCCGTCGCGGGGCTGCTGGGTCCCGGGGACGGCCTTCGCCGGGCCCGGCCGTTCCGTGCCCCGCACCACACCGCCTCCTACGCCGCGCTCGTGGGCGGGGGCCCGAGGCTCGCCCCGGGCGAGGTCAGCCTCGCGCACGAGGGCGTGCTGTTCCTGGATGAGCTGGCCGAGTTCGACAGGGACGTCCTCGAGGCGCTGCGCCAGCCGCTGGAGGAGGGGAGCGTCGTGATCGCTCGGGCACAGGGGGCGGTCCGCTTCCCGGCGGAGGTCCAGCTCGTGGCCGCGATGAACCCGTGCCCCTGCGGGTACTTCGGCGACCTCGAACGGCCGTGCACGTGCCGTCCCGGCGAGCCGGAGCGCTACGTGCGCCGGGTGAGCGGCGCACTCCTCGACCGGCTCGACCTGCGGGTCGAGATGCCGCGCATCCGTCCTGCCGACCTCCTGCTCGGTCCCGAGCCCGAGGGGACGGCGGCCGTCGCGCCCCGCATCGCGGAGGCACGGGTGCGTGCGTCCCGGCGGAACGATGGCCGGCTGAACGCGCGGCTCTCCGGCCGCGAGACCGTGGAGCGCTGCCGCCTCTCGTCCGACGGTCGCGAGCTCCTGGCGACGGTGGCCGCTCGCCGCAGTCTCTCTGCGCGCGGGATCCACCGGGTCCTGCGCGTGGCGCGCACGATCGCCGATCTCGCGTGCCGCGACGTCGTCACGCCGGGCGATCTCCTCGCCGCCGCCGACCTGCGCGACCCCGCCGCTCCAGAGACCGCCGGGCTGGCGGCCTGAGCGATGCTCGGCGTCGGTCCGCTCGGACCCCTCGGGCCGGCGCGAGCACCCGTGCCGGTGGGCGGCGCGCCGATCACCGGCACGGACGGGCGACCGGAGCGGCCGGCCGGCCCGGTCCGGGGGGAGCCGCCGTCGACGGTTCCCGGAGCCGGCGGCGGCCCAGGTGGCGGTACCGGGGCCGGTCGTGGACGTCGCGCGTCGCGCGGCCCGCGCGACCTGGCCGAGGAACGCCAGGCCTGGGTCGTGCTTGCCACCGTGGAGGGCGTGGGCGAGCGCACGCTCCAGGGACTCATCGCGACGCACGGCAGCGCCCGGCGCGCCCTGTGGCTCGCCGCCGGGGGGCGCCTGGGTCGGCGCCTCGCGGCCGAGGCGGACAGACGCGCCGTCCCGCTCGCGGCCCGGACGGTCGCCGCGATCGAGCAGGTCGCCCGTGACCCCGGGGCCGCGCTCGCGTCGCTGCGTGACTCGAATGTCTGGACCGTGACGCTGCTCGACCCGGACTACCCGGCGCGCCTCGACGGACTCGCCGGTCCCCCGCCCGTGCTCTTCGGGCAGGGCGACCCCGCCGTGCTCCATGCGCCGGCGATGGTCGCGATCGTCGGCACACGGCGGGCCTCGCCGGCCGGACGGTTCGAGGCATCACGGGCAGCCGCGACACTGGTGGCGGGCGGCGTCGTGGTGGTGTCCGGCCTCGCCGTCGGCATCGACGGAGCGGCACACGCGGCCTCCGTGGAGGGCGGCGGCACGACCGTTGCGGTCATCGGCTCCGGGCACCGGCGTCCGGGCCCGCGTGCGCATGCGGGGCTCGTGCGCCGGATCCTCGAGCGTGGCGCCGTGATCGGCGAGCTGCCGCCGATGGCACGCGCGACGCACGGGACCTATCCGCGACGCAACCGACTCATCGCCGCGCTGGCGGACGCGGTGGTCGTGATCGAGGCGCCGGTGCGCAGCGGGGCCCTGATCACCGCGCGACTGGCGATGGAGCAGGGCGTCCCGGTGTACGCGGCCGCGGGGATCGGCACGTCGCCGCTCGCGGCCGGCTGCCGGGCGCTCCTGTCGGAGTGCACCGCGCGGCCGTTCGACGGGATCGCGGCGCTGTCCGCCGATCTCGGCTGGTCCGGCCCGGCCGCGTCCCGACCGACGGATCCCGCCGCTCCCGCCGCGGACGAGGCCGTGGCCGGAGGCCCCCTCGGCGGCCCCGAACGCGACGTCGCGGCCATCCTCGCCGGCGGCCCGGCCACGTTCGACGACGTGCTGGCGCGGACCGGCGGCGCGCCCGGCGAGGTGGCAGCCGTCCTCACCCTGCTCCAGCTGCGCGGGCTCGTGCGCAGCGTGGGGCCTCTCTATCTGCCAGCGGGGAGACTCCTCGTGGAACCGCCCTGACGGGTGCAGCCGGCATCTGCGTGGGCCAGCCGGCGGCCGGAGACGGCACCCGGACTTTGCCGGTTGCATTGCACGCGTCTGCTAGAGTGCGGGGCGAATGGATCGGGACGCTGCCCCCGTGCCCCGCGACAGCCGTCCACGCCGAGCCACGGGTTTGGTGCGTTCGTGGCTGCTCGGAGCAGCCGCCTTGCCGATCCTGGCGTGGGTCTACCTCGTCGTCCTGGCGCGCCACCCGCGCGTGCTGCGCGCCCTCGTGCTGGCGCTCCTCGTGGTGGCCGGCGGCGCCTATGCGGTCGCGCGACTGGTCCCCACGGCCCAGGGCCACCTGGCCCCGCCCGTCGACACCGCCGCGATCGCGCGGGTTGCCACGCCGCTGCACGCGGGCGTGGGCGGCAGCCAGGAGATCCGGCTGTCGTTCAGCGCGCCGATGAACCCGGATTCGGTCCAGGCAGCCCTCACCGTGACGCCGATCTCCGGCGTCAGCCTCGACTGGACGTCCGGCAACACGCTCCTCACGATCACGCCGCTCCAGCCATGGCGACCCTCGACGCTCTACTCGGTCGACGTCGCGACGTCGGCGCGCACGGCCGCCGGAGGCCGGCTCTCGAGCCCGGTGCGGGCCGCCTTCCTGACCGCCGACGCGCCGACGGCGGAGATCGCGCCCGTCTCCAGGTCGGGGACGCGTGCCGATCCGAGCGCCGGATTCCGGATCACGTTCAGCCGGGCGGTCGACTTCGCCAGCCTGCAGGACGCGCTGTCGATCCAGCCGGCTGCCGCCGGGACGTTCTCGGCACAGCCGTCCGACCAGTCGCCGACCGTCGTGACGTGGATCCCGAGCGGGCCGCTGGCCGCCGGCACGACCTACGTCGTGACGTTCGCCGGTCCGGTGACCTCGTGGGACGGGATGGTCGTCGACCCCGCCCCGCGGCTCGTGGTCCGCACCGCGGGACCGATCGCGGGCGTGGAGGCGGCGACGCAGCGAACGCTGGCGGGGCTCAGGACCCCGGCGCCCGCCGCCACCGCTCCCACTCCGACGACCGCGGCACCGACCCCGCGACCGGCCGCGACCCCGCGGCCGACACCGCGGGCGACCCCGG
Source organism: Chloroflexota bacterium (assembly GCA_021790715.1). Classification (GTDB taxonomy): domain Bacteria; phylum Chloroflexota; class Limnocylindria; order Limnocylindrales; family CSP1-4; genus JAJYNJ01. The sequence goes on along the minus strand of JAJYGK010000212.1, from coordinate 14,895 downwards.
CGCCCACCCCGAAGGCGACCCCGAAGCCCACGCCGAGACCGACCCCCAGGCCCACCCCCAGGCCTACCCCGAAGCCCACCGCGGCGACGTCGTCGTCGAGTGCGCCGTGGCTGTCGACCGAGGAGTACGCCCTCAAGCTGCTCAACTGCACGCGCACCGGGGGCTGGGTCCGTTCGGACGGCACCTGCGCCGGCTACGGCACCGGGCACTACAGCACGTACGTCGCACCGCTCACCCTGAATACCGGCATCTCGAACACGGTCTCGCGGCCGTACGCCCGCTACCTGGCGGTGCGCGACGCCTGCAGCCACTTCCTGGACGGGACGCCGGGCGACCGGCTCGCCCGGGCCGGGTACACCTCGTGGCGGTGGGGCGAGAACATCGGCTGCCAGAGCGGAACGCCGACGCACACCGCGATCGCCTCGATGCTCTTCTTCCAGTCCGAGAAGTCGTACAACGGCGGTCACTGGGCGAACCTGAAGAACGCGGCGTACTCCACGGTCGGCATCGGGGTATGGGACGAAGGTGGGTATGTCGTGATCGTCTTCGACTTCTACCATCCGTGACGTGATCCGCGGCGCGATCCTCCACCTGCTCAACGAGCAGCCGCTCCTCGTCGACCTGGCCGCCCTGCCCGGCACCGGCGACTCGGCCGTCGTCTGCACGAACGTGCGGCTGACGAGCGGCAGGCGGCCCGCGTGGGTGGACCGTGCCGACCACTGGTTCCTGTTCCCGCTCGCCCAGGTCCGCTTCCTCGAGGTGCCGTCCGCGGAGCCCGACGGCGAGCGGACCGACCTCGCGCCCGCCGCCCCGGCCCGGCGCGACGAGCGGCACGACGAGCCGGACGTCGAGCTCGACGAGGAGCTGCTGCGCCGCATCCGCGAGACCTGAGGGCGGGCATTCGGGGGTGACTGAGCGGTAAGGGGCGGGTGATACACTCCCGGCCGATGACGAAGAACCTCGTGGTCGTCGAGTCGCCGGCGAAGGCGAAGACGATCGAGCGGTACCTCGGCGACGAGTACCGCGTGCTGGCCTCCTACGGCCACGTCCGTGACCTCCCGGAGAACCCGGGCAAGGGCAAGTTCGGCGTCGACGTCGATCACGACTTCGCGCCCGAGTACGTCGTCTCCGACGACCGGCGCAAGCAGGTGGAGGCGATCAGGCGCGCGGCGAAGACGGCCGAGCAGGTGTACCTGGCCACCGACCTCGATCGGGAGGGCGAGGCGATCGCGTGGCACGTGGCCGAAGCGGCCAACGTGCCGGCGGAGAAACAGCGCCGCGTCACGTTCAGCGAGATCACCGAGGGCGCGATCCGCGATGCGTTCGCGCATCCGCGCAGCATCGACGGGCACCTGGTCGACGCGCAGCAGACGCGGCGCATCGTCGACCGGCTCGTGGGGTACACGCTCAGCCCGCTCCTGTCGCGAAAGGTCCGGGGCGGGTTGTCGGCCGGCCGCGTGCAGTCCGTCGCGGTGCGCATGGTGGTCGAGCGCGAGCGCGAGATCCGCGCCTTCACGGCGAAGGAGTACTGGACGCTCGAGGCCCTCCTCGAGACGGGCGGGGGCGAGCGGTTCGCCGCCGAGGTCGTGCGGATCGACGGCGCGAAGCTCGACGTCGGCGACGAGGCGGCGGCGCGGGGACACGCGGCTGCGCTGCGCGGGCTGCGGCCGCGCGTCGCGAAGGTCGCGGTCGCCGGCCGGCGCACGAACCCGGCCCCGCCGTTCACGACCAGCACCCTCCAGCAGGAGGCCAGCCGGAAACTCGGCTTCTCGCCCAAGCGCACCATGTCGGTCGCGCAGCGCCTGTACGAGGGCGTGGACATCGGCGACGGGCAGGTCGGCCTGATCACGTACATGCGGACGGACTCGACGGCGATGGCGACCGTCGCGATGGCCGAGGCGCGCGACGTCATCCGCGCTCGCTACGGCGACCCGTACGTCGTCCCGCGCGGGCGCGTCTACCGCACGAAGGTGCGCGGCGCCCAGGAGGCGCACGAGTCGATCCGGCCCACCTCGTTCGGCCGCGACCCGGACTCCCTCTCCGGTCGCCTGGCGTCCGACGAGCTCCGTCTCTACCGCCTGGTCTGGCAGCGCGCGATCGCGTCGCAGATGGCGGCGAAGGAGATCGAGACGACGACCGTCGACCTGGAGGCCGGCCGGTACGTGCTCCGGGCGACCGCGAGCCGGACGACCTTCGACGGCTTCGCCCGCGTGTACACCGAGGGCCGGGACGACGCGGCCGAGGAGCGGGAGGGGCAGCTGCCGGCGGTGCAGGAGGGCGACGAGACGTCCGTGGTCGACGTCACGCCGTCCCAGCATTTCACGGAGCCGCCGCCGCGGTACACCGAGGCCACCCTGATCAAGGCGCTCGAGGACCGCGGCATCGGGCGGCCGTCGACCTATGCCGCCACGATCAGCACGATCCTCGATCGCGGGTACGTGAAGCTCGTCGAGCGGCGTCTCCGGCCCGAACCGATCGGTGAGATCGTGACGGACCTGCTCGTCGAGCACTTCGGGGAGTTCGTCGACCCGGAGTTCACCGCGCGCATGGAGGAGCGTCTCGACGAGATTGCCCGCGGCGAGCGCGAGTGGGTGCCCCTGCTGCGCGACTTCTACGGCCCGCTGCGGGACCTGGTCGACGAGAAGCGCCGCGAGCTGCGCCGGCGCGACTTCACGACGGAACCGTCCGACGAGGTGTGCTCGCTGGGGCACCCGATGGTGATCCGCCTCGGCCGCTACGGCCGCTTCCTGGCCTGCTCGCTCTACCCGGAGCACCAGGAGACGCGCCCGCTCCCCGAGGAGGCCGGAGACGCGGCCGGGAGTGCGGAAGACGGCGGGAAGCCGGCGGGCGGGACACTGCCCGGCGTGGGCGAGACGTGCCCGGAGTGCGGGCAGGGGACGCTCGTCGAGAAGCGCGGCCGCTTCGGCCCGTTCGTGGGGTGCTCGCGCTACCCCGACTGCAGGTACATCCGGAAGGACGGGCCGCCCCCGCCGCCGCAGCTCGCCTTCGAGGTCGGATGCCCGAAGTGCGGAACGGGGCATCTCGTGGCGCGGCGCGCCCGGCGCACCGGCAAGGTCTTCTGGGGCTGCTCGCGGTACCCCGCCTGCGAGTTCACCACCGACTTCGAGCCGGTCGGGGCGCGGCACGACGCCGACGGGGGGCCGGTCGGCCGGCGCGGGGAGGGCGGCATCTGCCTGGCATGCGGGGCGGACGTGCCGCTGCCGGAGGGGGATCTCGTCGGACGTGCCCTGCCCGGCGGACCGCCGGATCCCGAGGCCCTGGCACCCAGGCGGCGCCGGTCGCCGGGCGGTCGCTCGCAGGGCGGGCGCCGGACGCGGACGGGCGGCACGACGCGGCGCACCGCGAGCCGCCGCGTCGCCGGCGCCGGCGCGGCGTGACCGGGGACGACGCGCTCGCCTCGTTCCTCGAGGCGCTCGCCGCGCGCGACGCCTCGCCGCACACCCTCCGGGCGTATCGGTCCGCGCTGAGCGACTACTTGGCCTGGCTCGGCTCCGCGGACGCCGCGGCGCTCCGCCGGCCGGGCCATCCCGACGACGCGTCCTGGGAGCGTCCCGGCCGGGCGGTGCTGCGCGGGTACCTGGCCCACCTCTCGGACCACCTCGCGCGGCGCTCGATCGGCAGCCGACTCGGCGCGGTCCGCTCGTTCTACCGGCACGCCCGCCGCGTCGGCTGGGTGGGGGGCGATCCGTGGGCCGCGGTCGCGACGCCGCGGCAGGGCGCGCGCCTCCCGAAGGTGCTCGACGTCGGGCAGGTGGAGTCGCTCATCGACGCGACCGACGTCCGCGCGCCCGCACCGGCGGACGCGACCGACGCCGCGCGCCTGGCGGTGCGCGATCGCGCCATCGTCGAGACCGCCTACGCGGCCGGGCTCCGGATCAGCGAGCTTGCCGGCCTCCGGCTGGCGGACGTCGATCTCCGCCGCGCGGAGCTGCGGGTCGTGGGCAAGGGCCGCAAGGAGCGGGCGGGGCTGCTCGGCAGGCCCGCGGTCGAGGCGCTCGACGAGTACCTGCGCGACGTGCGCCCCGTCCTGCGCGACCGGGCGGAAGGGCCGGACCAGGGGGGCGTCTTCCTCAATGCCCGTGGCGGCCCGCTCGGCGTGCGCGGGATCCGTCTGCGGATCGATCGCCTCGTCCGGCTCGCCGGCCTGCCCGAGGGCGTCAGCCCGCACACCCTGCGGCACTCGTTCGCGAGCCACCTCCTCGACGGCGGTGCGGACCTGCGCGTGGTGCAGGAACTGCTGGGCCACGCGAGCCTGAACACCACGCAGCTCTACACGCACGTCTCACCGGGGCGCCTCCGGTCGGCCTACGCTGCAGCGCATCCCCGCTCGGGACGCGATGCGGCGGGGGACAGGGGACAGACGCCGCGAACGTGACGGAGATCGGAGCCACCGCGAACGGCCGGACGCTCGTCCGGGCGGGCCTCGTCGTGACCGGGGCGTACCTCGCCTCGCGCATCCTCGGCTGGGTGCGCACCGCGGTCCTGCTCGCCGTCTTCGGTGCCGGCCGGGACCTCGACGCGTACCTGGCCGCCTTCCGCATCCCGGACGCGATCTTCCAGCTCGTCGCGGCGGGCGCCCTCGGCTCCGCTCTGATCCCGGTCCTCGCCGGCCTCTTCCACGAGGGTCGGCATCGCGAGGGCTGGCGCCTGGTGTCGAGCGTGACGAACCTGATGCTGATCGCGCTCGCGATCCTGGGCATCGTCTTCTTCGTGCTCGCGCCGTGGGTCATGCCGCTGATCGTGCAGGACTTCACGCCGGAGCAGATGGCGCTCACCGTCCGGCTGAGCCGGATCATGCTGCTCTCGCCCATCCTGCTCGCGGTCTCGGCCGTCGCGACGAGCGCCCTCAACGCGGGGAACCGGTTCACGGCGGCGGCCATGGCGCCGCTGCTGTACAACCTCGCGATCATCGTCCCGGTCGCCCTGCTCGGCGGCGCGATGGGCGTGACGGTGGCCGCGGTGGGCGTCGTGCTGGGCGGATTGCTCAGCGTGCTCGTCCAGGTCATGCCGCTCGACGCGATGGGCTACCGCTACTCGCGCGCGGCCGATCTGCACGACCCGGAGACCCGCGAGGTGCTCCGCCTGGTCGCGCCGCGGGCCCTCGGGCTCGGTGCGACGCAGATCACGTTCATCGTCAACACGCTGCTCGCCTCGGGCCTGGGCGCCGGCCTGATCACGGACTACACCGCCGCGTTCACCGCCTACCAGATCCCGATCGGGGTCATCGGCCTGCCGCTCGGGGTCGTGCTGCTGCCGTCCATGTCGACGGCCCTTGCCGGCGGCGACCACGCGGTGTTCGGGCGGCTCGTGACGCGTTCGCTGCGCCTGCTGCTGTTCGTGATGCTCTTCCTGACGACGGTCGGCATCGTGCTGCGCACGCAGGTCGTGGACCTGCTCTTCGGCTACGGCAACTTCACGCGCGGCGACGTCGCGGTGACGGCCGATGCGCTGGGGTTCTTCCTGGCCGGGCTCGCCGCCGATTCGCTCGTGGTCGTCCTCGCCCGTGCCTTCTACGCGGACAAGGAGACGCGGATTCCCGTGCTGGCCGCTCTCGTGGCGGTCGCGATCAACGTGGTCGTCTCGGTCGCCGCAGTGGGGACGCTCGGCCTGCGCGGCCTCGCGCTGGGGATCGCGATCGGCGCATGGACGGAGGCGATCTCGCTCACGGTGCTGCTGACGCGCCGGTCGCAGACGGTCGACCTGGCGAACCTGGCGATCGCGGCCGCCATCTTCGCCGCCGGGGCCCTGCTCGCCGCGTTCGCCGCCGGGTGGATCCTCGACGAGCTCGGGGTCATGCTCGGCGCCCATCCCGGGCGCCTGCTGGTGCTCGCCGAGCTCGTGCTCGTGACGGCGGCCGGCGGCGCCGTGTATGCGGCGTGGTGCTACCTCTTCCGGGTGCCGGAGCTGCCGGAGACGATCCGGCTGCTGCGCGACACGATCGGGCGACGGCTCGCATGAGCGCCCCGGCCTCCTCCGCCCGTGCCGCCGAGGACGCGTTCGCGTGGGACGAGTTCGTCGCGTCGACGCCACTCTCGCCGTACCTGCAGACGTCGGCGTGGGCGCGGGTCAAGGCGCGCAACGGCTGGCGCGCGCGGCGGGTGCTGGCGGGAGGGGCCGGTGCCCAGCTGCTCGCGCACCCCATCGGTCCGCTGCCGTGGTCGGTGGGGTATGCGCCGCGCGGCCCGATCGCGGCGCGCCTCGACGAGGAATCCGTGCTGACATGGACAGAGGGCGTCCGCCGGGCCGCGCGGGGAGAGCGTCTCAGCCACGTCGTGATCGACCCGGAGATCGAGGCGGGCGGCCCGGAGCTGGGGTGGTTCCGGCGGGCCGGGTGGCGGCCCACCGCGTCGCCCCAGCCGGCACGGTCGCGCTGGATCGACCTGACGGTGGGCGAGGAGGCGCTCTGGGCCGACCTGCGCGCCAAGTGGCGGCAGTACGTCCAGAAGGCGCGGCGCGGCGGGATCGCGGTCGTCGAGGCGGGGCCGGAGCGGCTCGGCGACTTCTACGCGATCTACGTCGAGACGGCGCTCCGGGCCGGGTTCACGTACCGCACCGAGGCCACCTACCGGGTCACCTTCGAGGCGTTCGCCGCGCACGGACGGGCGCGCCTCCTCTTCGCCGACGGTCCCGACGGGCGTCCCCAGGCGACGCTCATGCTGCTCGGCTGGGGCCGCCGGATCGTCGAGCCGTACGGCGGCATGACCCGTGAGGGCGCCGACTCGCGGGCCAACTACCTGCTGAAGTGGGAGGCGATCCGGTCGTCGCGGGAGGCGGGGTACGCGCTCTACGATCTGTGGGGGCTCTCCCACGCGGGGATCGAGCAGTTCAAGGTCGGGTTCGGCGGGCGCGAGGTCGATTTCATCGGCGGGCTCGAACTGCCCGTGCGGCCGGTCGTGCGGCGGGCCGTGCAGACCGCGCAGGCGGCCCGCGTGCTGCTGGCGCGCCGGCGGCTCGAGCGCGAGCGACGCGTGACGGCGGAGGGCGCCGAGCCGTGAGCGATCGGAGCGGCATGCCCGGCACGACTCGCACGCTCGGCGAACTGATCGACCTCCTCGGTCGCCGCGACAACCTCGCGTCGATCATCGCGGCAGAGGCCGGCCGAGGCGCCGAGACCGCGATCCTCCAGGTCGACTACGACTCGCGACGCGCCGGCGAGGGGAGCCTGTTCGTGGCAATCGCGGGGACGCGCCAGGACGGGCACGCGTACGTGGCGGACGCGGTCCGGGCGGGAGCTCGCGCCGTCGTCGTGGAGCGGCCCCTGGCCGGCATCGCCGTCCCGCAGGTCGTCGTGCGGGCGGCGCGTCCCGCCCTGGCGACCGCGGCCGCCTGGCTGCACGGCTTCCCGAGCCGCCGGCTCGGGATCGTCGGGATCACGGGGACGGACGGCAAGACGACGACGAGCTTCCTCGTCCGCGCGATGCTCGAGGCGGCAGGCATGCCCTGCGGCATGACCGGCACCGTGACGACGATCGCCGGCGGGCGTCCGTACGGCGGCGCCTCGCGCGCCACGACGCCGGAGGCCCCCGAGCTGCAGGCGGCCCTCGCCGCGATGGTGGAGGCCGGCGACCGGTTCGCGGTCGTCGAGTCGACGTCGCACGGCCTCGCGCTCGACCGGGTGGCGGAGGTCTCCTACGACGTCGCGGTGCTCACCAACCTGACGCACGAGCACCTGGAGTTCCACCGCACGCACGAGGCGTACCGGGCCGCGAAGCGCCGGCTCTTCGAGGCACTGGCGATCGGCGAGCGCAACCCCGGGAAGGGGTGGGGCAAGACGGGCGTGGTCAACCTCGACGACCGGTGGGCGCCGGAGTTCATCGACGCGACCGCCGGGGCCGGGGCGGCGCTGCTCACCTACGGGCGCGATCCCGACGCCCACGTCCGGCTGCTCGCGCTCCGGCAGGACGCCGACGCGCTCCGCCTGGAGGTGGCGACGCCCCGCTGGCGCGGACCGGTGACGCTGCGGCTGGCCGGCACGTTCAACGCGCACAACGCGCTGGCGACGATCGCCGTCGGGGAGGCGCTGGAGCTGGAACCGGCCGCGATCCGCGCGGGTCTCGAGGCCGTCGAACGGGTCCCCGGCCGCATGGAGCGCGTGCCCGGCCGCCTGCCGTTCACGGTGATCGTCGACTACGCCCACACGCCGAACGCGCTCCGGCTCGTCCTCGACGATCTCGCACCCGTGGCCGCGGCCGGCGGGGGCGGGCTGGTGGCCGTCTTCGGGTCCGCCGGCGAGCGCGACGTCCTGAAGCGCCCCGAGATGGGCCGCGTGGCCGGCGAGCGCTGCCGTCTGGTCGTGGTCACCGACGAGGACCCGCGCGGCGAGGACCGCGAGCGGATCCTGGACGAGATCGCGGCCGGCGCCGAGGCCGCCGGCAGGGTGCGCGGGCGCGACCTGCTCCTGGTGGCCGACCGGAGGGCCGCGATCCGCGAGGCGCTGCGGGGCGCCCGCCCCGGTGACGTCGTGGTGCTGGCCGGCAAGGGGCACGAATCGACGATCGAGATGGCGGACGGGCCGCACCGCTGGAACGAGCGGGCCGAGGCGGAGGCGGCGGTGGCCGAGGCGGAGGCGGCGGTGGCCGGGCGGGACGACACCGTCGCCGGGACGCACGACACCGCGGCCGGCACGGAGGCGGAGCCCTGAGCGCCGTGGCGGCAGGGGGGAGGCCGCGGCCGTGAGCGACCGGGAGATCGCGGCACGGGCCCCGTCCGCGCGTGCGAGCGGGATCGTGGCGCGCGGGGCGACCGCGTCGGACCGGCCCGCGTGGGATGCGTTCGTGGCGGCGCTGCCCTCCGGCGACCCGCTCCAGGCGTGGGCCTGGGGCGACGTGGCGCACACGGGCGGCGAACGTCCGGAGCGGATCCTGGCGACGGACCCATCCGGACGGGTGCGCGGCGTGGCGCAGGTGCTGGTCCGCGAGGCGGCGGTCGGGCACCGCGTCCTCTACGCGCCGCACGGCCCCGCGTGGGACGCCGCCGCCCCCGATGCGGCCGACGTGCTCGACGCACTGCTCGCCGCGCTGCGGGCGCTGGGGCATGCCGAGCGCGGCATCGTGCTGAAGCTCGACCCGCGGGCGACGGCGGACGCCGGAGCGGCCCGCCTGCGCGCGCTGCTGCGCGCGCGAGGCCTGCGCCGGGCTCGGGCCGACCTGCAGGCGCGCACGACGCGGGTGCTGGACCTGCGCGCGGGCGCCGATGCCGTCTTCGCCGGCCTCGAGAAGGACACGCGCAATCTCGTGCGCAGATCCGCGCGAGAGGGCGTGCGGACCCGCGTCGTGCGCGGTCCCGACCCGGCCGCCTACGGCGCGTTCGCCGGCCTGCTCGCCGCGACGGGGGCGCGGGCCGGCTTCCGGGTCCGTCCGGCCGTCGCGTTCGAGGCGATCGCCGCCGGATACGCCGTCGCCGGCGACGCCTGCCTCGTGCTGGCCGAGCTCGACGGCGAGCCGATCGCCGGATGCCTCGCGCTCACGACGGGACCCCGCGCGTTCTACCTCCATGCCGCGTCGCGGCGCGAGGAGCGCCTCAGACACGCGAACGGCGCGTACGCGGCGCTCTGGGGCTGCATCGAGGCGCTGGCCGCCGAGGGGCGCGAGTCGCTCGACCTGTGGGGCGTGGTCGAGCCGGGCGACGAGGCGGCCGACCCGGGCTGGGCCGGCTTCAGCCTCTTCAAGCGCGGCTTCGGCGGGGTGTCGCTCGTGCATCCCGGGACGTTCGATCTCGTCCTCTCGCCCCCGTGGTACGCGCTGCGCGACATCCGCGAGCGGCTGCGGCACGGCGGGCCGGTATCATCGGCGTCGTGACGTCCACGCTCGGAGACGCGGCCGCGCCGCGTGTCGTCGACGCGTCCGGGTGGCCCGCGGAGCGCTGGGACGCGCTCGCGGCCCGCAGCGACCACGGCGAGGCGTTCCAGTCTCACGCGTGGGGCGAGAGCAAGGTCCGGCTTGGGTGGCGCGCGCTCCGCATCGTCGTCGAGCAGGGCGGCGAGCCGATCGCCGTCGCGTCGCTCCAGGAACGGGGGCTCGGCGCCCGACTCCCGGGGCCGTTCGCCCGGCTCGTCTACCTCTACGCCCCGCGCGGCCCCGTGCTGCTGCGCACGGATCCCGATGCCGCGCGGCTCGCGCTGCACGCACTCGCCCGGCTCGCGCGCGCCAGGCACGCCGTGGCGCTCACGGTCGATCCCGCGTGGGAGGAGGGGAGCGAGCTCGCCCTGGCGCTCGCGGCGGCCGGGTTCCGGCCCGCGACGCGCGAGATCCAGGTGTCGCGCACCGCGATGCTGGTGCCGCTGCGGGCGGACGAGGGCGCGCAGCACGAGATCCTCGGGGACAGCACCGCCCGCAACATCAACAAGGCCCGGCGGGCGGGCGTGGTCGCCGAGCGGGTCGACCTCGACGATCGCGACGCGCGGGAGGAGGCGCTTGCCTGCTTCTGGGAGATGTTCGTCGCGACCGGGAGGCGCGAGGGCTTCATCGTGCGCGACAGCGACTACCAGCTCGCGCAATGGCGGGCGCTCGGCGAGGCCGGCCTGGCGAGCCTGTGGTTCGCCCGCATCGGTGAGGCGCGGCAGAACGGCGTCGTCGTGCTCCACTCCGGCCGGCGGCTCGTCTCGCACGTGGCCGGCTCGCCCGACGGCGCGGACCTGCGCCGGACCCGCGCGAATCACCTCCTGCAGTGGGAGATCATGCGCTGGGGGGCGGCGAACGGGTTCGCGACCTACGACCTCGGCGGCGTCGACACGCAGACCGCGCCGGGACTGCCGATCGACCGCTCCCACCCGCTGTGGAACCTGTACGAGTTCAAGCGCGGGTTCGGGGCGCGCGGCGTCGTCCTCGCGCGGGCGCACGAGGTCTCTCCGCACGCGTTCCTCGGCGCCGGCTGGCGCGCCGTCCGCCGCATCCGCTGACGGCGGGGCTTCGTCGGCGACTCCGACTCGGCGGCCGGCCAGCGGTCCCTCCGCCCCCGGTCCCTGCCGCGCGCCCCCGAGGGCCCGTCGGGGGCCCGGGGTGGCCGGCGGTATGATGGCCCCACATGACAACCGAGCCCGCGAGTGCTCCCTCGCGCCAGCGCCGTCGCGCCGGCGCGACGCCGGGCACGATCAGTCCGACCGTCACGACTCCGGCGCAGACGCCGGAGGAGATCGACGCGCTCGGCCAGCGCCTGATCGCGGAGGTCGCGGGCCACTACCCGCTCGCCGACCTGTCGGGCATCGAGCGCGCGTTCGCATTCGCGGTCGAGGCGCACGCCGAGCAGCGGCGCGCGAGCGGCGAGCCGTACGTGACGCACCCGGTTGCCGCCGCCCAGACGCTCGCCGAGCTCGGCCTCGACCCGGTCGCGATCCAGGCCGCGCTCCTCCACGACATCCCCGAGGACACGGAGTACTCGCTCGAGGAGATCGAGGAGCGCTTCGGAGCGGAGGTCGCGCGGCTCGTCGACGGCGTCACCAAGCTGTCCAAGTTCAGCGCGCACAGCCACGAGGAGCGCCAGGCCGAGAACATCCGGAAGATGTTCCTGGCGATGGCCGAGGACGTCCGGGTCGTCCTGATCAAGCTCGCGGACCGCCTCCACAACATGCGCACCATCTCCGGGCTGCCGGCGGAGAAGCAGCAGCGCATCGCCCGCCAGACGCTGGAGATCTACGCGCCGCTGGCGGAACGGCTCGGGATCTGGCAGATGAAGTGGGAGCTCGAGGACCTCTCGTTCAAGGTGCTCGAGCCGACCGCGTTCCACTCGCTGGCCCAGCAGCTCGAGACGCGGCGCGCCGCCCGCGAGGTGTACGTCGAGCGCGCGATGGCGGAGCTGGCCGAGGCGCTCGAGATCAGCGGCATCGAGGCCGACCTCTCGGGACGCCCCAAGCACCTGTACAGCATCCACCGCAAGATGCAGCGCAAGTCGGCGAACTTCGACGAGGTCTACGACGTGTACGCGATCCGCGTCCTCGTCGACGAGGTGAAGGACTGCTACGCGGCGCTCGGCGTCGTGCACTCCCTCTGGCGCCCGATCCCGGGGCAGTTCGACGACTACATCGCGATGCCGAAGGCCAACGGCTACCAGAGCCTGCACACCGCGGTGATCGCCCTCGAGGGTCACCCGCTCGAGGTGCAGATCCGGACCCACCAGATGCACCGCATCGCGGAGGTCGGCATCGCCGCGCACTGGCGCTACAAGGAGGGCTCCCGGTCCGATCGCGACTACGACGCGAAGCTGGCCTGGATCCGCCAGCTCATGGAGTGGCAGCGCGAGGTCGCGGACGCCACCGAGTTCGTCGAGGGCCTCAAGCTCGACGTCTTCCAGGACCAGGTCTTCGTGTTCACGCCGAAGGGCGAGGTCAAGGACCTGCCGGCCGGATCGACCCCCCTCGACTTCGCCTACCGCATCCACACCGACATCGGCCATCGCTGCATCGGCGCGAAGATCAACAACCGGCTCGTCCCGCTCGACTACAAGCTGCGCAACGGCGACATCGTGGAGATCGTCACCACGAAGGCGGCGCACGGCCCGTCGCGGGACTGGCTCTCGATCGTCCGCACGACGCATGCGCGGGAGAAGATCCGCCAGTGGTTCAAGCGCCAGCAGCGCGAGGAGAACATCGCGCACGGCCGGGAGGCGCTGGACCGGGAGCTGCGGCGGCTGGCGCGCACGTCGCTCGAGCGCGTCGGGACGGAACGCGTGGCCGAGATGGCGGAGCTCTACAAGTTCCCGACGGTGGACGACTTCCTGGCGGCGGTGGGCTACGGCGCGGTGAGCGCCCAGCAGGCCGTCATCCGCATGGGGGTCGTGGACGACTCGAACGAGGCGGTGCTGCCGCAGACCGCGCCGCCGGTACCCCCGTCGCAGGCCGGCGGGGTCCGGGTGAAGGGCGTCGGCGATCTCCTCGTGCGATTCGCGGCCTGCTGCCATCCGATCCCGGGCGACCCGATCATCGGCTTCATCACGCGGGGAAAGGGCGTCACGGTCCATCTCCGCGAGTGCGTCACGATCCTCCACGAGCGCGACGTCGAGCGGCTCATCGAGGTCGAGTGGGAGGGCGCCGCCGAGCGTACCTACCCGATCGCGATCCGCCTCGACGCGTACGACCGCACCGGGCTGCTCTCCGACATCACGAACGTCGTTGCGGAGCAGAAGGTCAACATCGTCTCGGCGCACCTCGAGACCCACCCGGACCGGACCGCGACGGTGAGCGCCACGCTCCAGGTCTCGTCGGTGGCGCAGCTGGCAAAGGTGCTCTCGCGCCTGGAGCAGGTAAAGGACGTCTTCTCGGTCCAGCGCGCGCTGAGCTGACGCCGCCATCGGCCCCGCCCGCGGCCGCCTGCCGGGCCGCGCCCGTCAGGTCGAGTTCCTCGCCGGGCCGGGCTGCGCTACGCGTCCGTCGGGCGAACCTGCTCCGCCCCGATGCCCGCCGCCGCCGCGCGGGCCTCCCGCTCGAACGCGTTGTCCCGGTACCAGTCGTGCCCCGAACGCAGCGCGTCGAACGAGGCGAGCAGGTAGCGGACGACGAACCCGAGTGATCCGTGCCGCCGCCACTGGCGGACGTGCTCGAGCTCGTGGGCCAGCTCGTGCGGCTCCAGGCGGCGCCAGCTCACGATCGTCGTGCCGATCGTGATGGCGAGCCAGTCGGGGAGCAGCAGGCGCGAACCGATCGCGCGCAGGCCCGGCCGCACGCGGAGGCGGACGACGATCGTGGCCGTCCTCGGACGCGACGGTGCAGCGGCAGGCGCAGGCACCTCCCGATTATCGGCGCGGACCGGATAGACTGCGGGCATGCCCTCGTTCCATGCCCCCCGCGGCACCCGCGACCTGCTGCCCGCGGAGCGGGCGTCGTTCGACCGCCTGGCCGGCATCGCCTCGGACCTCGCGCGCCGCTACGGGTACGCCGGGATCGAGACGCCGATGTTCGAGCAGACGGCGGTCTTCGAGCGGGGCGTGGGCGCCGTCACCGACATCGTCGAGAAGGAGCTCTTCCGCATCCAGCCGCGCACCGAGGAAGCCGAGGCCTGGTCGCTGCGGCCCGAGGGGACGGCCGGCGTCGTGCGGGCCTACGTGCAGCACGGCATGCGCACCCTGCCGCAGCCGGTGCGGGTGCAGTTCGTGGGGCCGATGTTCCGCTACGACCGGCCGCAGGCCGGCCGGTACCGGCAGTTCTGGCAGTGGGACGTGGAGGCGATCGGCGACGCGGGCCCCGGCATCGATGCCGAGATCGTCGAGCTCGGCCACCGGTTCTACGTGGAGGCCGGCCTCACCGATGTGCGCGTCCTGCTCAACTCGATCGGCGACCCGGCATGCCGGCCCGCCTACATCGAGCGCCTGACCGCCTGGTTCGAGCGGCACCGGTCGGTCCTGCCCGAGCTCGAGCTGGCGCGCCTGCAGACGAACCCGTTGCGCCTGCTCGATTCGAAGGACCCGGACATGGCGCCCCTCATCGCCGACGCGCCGCGCATCGTCGACCACCTCTGCGATGCCTGCCGCGCCCACTTCGACGCCGTGTGCTCGCACCTTGACGCGCTGGGAGTCCCCGTCCGGGTGGAGCCGTCCCTCGTCCGCGGCCTCGACTACTACACGCGGACGGCGTTCGAGTACTACCGCGAAGGCGCCGAGGGCCAGCAGCAGGCACTGGGTGGGGGAGGGCGCTACGACGGCCTCGTCGAGCTGCTCGGCGGCCGGCCGACGCCCGGCATCGGGTTCGCGCTCGGCCTCGACCGGGTGGTGCTGGCGCTCGGCGAGGCCGGGGCCGAGGCGCCCCGCGCCGCGCGGCCGGCTGTGTTCGTCGCGAGCGCCGACCCCGCGGACACCGCCGGGCGGCTGCGCGTCGCGACGGAGCTGCGACGGGCCGGCGTCTCCGCCCGCGCCGACCTCGGTGCGAGGAAGCTGGGGCGCCAGCTCGAG
>JAJYGK010000202.1 GCA_021790715.1 Chloroflexota bacterium | reverse complement strand
GAGGCACGAGGTCCCGCGGCTCCGTCGCCAGGTGGGCATCGTGTTCCAGGACTTCAAGCTGCTGCCCAACAAGTCGGTGCGCGACAACGTCGCCTTCGCGCTCGAGGTGACAGGCACCCCGAGCCGGCAGATCGGGCCTGCGGTCGAGCGCGTCCTCGCGCTGGTCGGCCTGACCGGCGCCGCGGACCAGTACCCGAACCAGCTGTCGGGCGGCGAGCAGCAGCGGACGGCCATCGCGCGCGCGCTCGTCCACGAGCCGCGGGTCGTCATCGCCGACGAGCCGACGGGCAACCTCGACCCGCTGATCAGCTGGGAGATCATCCAGCTCCTGCTGCGCATCAACGAGCTCGGGACCACCGTGCTGATGGCGACCCACAACGCGGACGTCGTGACGGCGCTCCGGCGCCGGGTGGTCGCCCTCGAGGACGGTCGCGTCGTCCGGGACGAGGTGGGCGGCTACCACCGCGAGTACTGACGATGCTGCGCTTCCTGCTCTTCTCGATCCGGCGCGCCTGGCAGGGGTTCTGGCGCAACGCGGTCATGAGCCTCGCGGCAACCGTGACGATGACGCTCATGCTGCTGATGCTGGCCGCCCTGGTGATCGGCCTGTCGGGGCTCGATGCCGGCCTCCGCTTCGTCGAGCAGAAGGTGGAGGTCCAGGCGTTCGTCGCCGACAGCGCGCCGCAGACGAGCGTCGACGCGCTGATGGCGCAGGTCCGCGCGCTGCCCGAGGTGGCGCAGGTCGACTACCTCAGCAAGGCACAGGCCCTCCAGCAGTGGCAGGAACAGCTCCGCCAGCAGGGCAAGCCGGACTACTCGAGCGTGACCGGCACGAACCCGATCCCCGCCAGCATCCTGGTCAAGCTCAAGGACCCGCACGTCTACGGCGACGTGATCCAGACGCTGCAGTCGGCGCACGGCATCGTCACCGACGTCCTCGAGACACAACAGGTCGTCAATGCGCTCCTCGCCGTCACCGGCTTCCTCCGGACGGCGGGCGTGGTCGTCCTGCTGCTCGTCGCCATCACCGTGCTGTTCATCGTGGTCAACACCATCCGCCTGGCCGTGGTGGCCCGCGCCGAGGAGATCGAGATCATGCGGCTGGTCGGCGCGTCCGACGCGTTCATCCGCTGGCCGTTCATCTTCGAGGGCATGCTGGTCGGGCTGTTCGGCGCGGCGATCACGCTCGGCATCCTGGCGATCGCCGCGCAGCCGATCGGGCAGGCGGTGGCAACCGTGGTCGGCCAGGTGCCGATCCAGTTCGATCAGCAGCTCGGGCAGCAGCTCGTGGCCGTGGTGGGGGGCGCCGGCCTCGTCCTCGGGGCCGGGGGCGCATTCATCTCCGTCCGCACCTACCTGATCCGCTGACCGGTCTTCGCGCCGGATGGCGGGCCCTTCCGGCAGGGTGGAGCACGAAGCCCGGCCGGTGACGCACGGCCGGGAGACGCGCACAATCGAGTCCGATCCTCCGTTCCACCGGCGCAGCCCCGAGGCCCCACATGCAGATCCAGGGCACTTCCCCCACCCCCGACGCCGAGGCGAGCCCGCCGCCCGGTGCCGTCGACGTGCTCGACCGCGAAGCTCTCGTCGCCGACGACGCCGGGCCGCAGCCGGCGGCGCGGCACGGGCGGGCCCGGCCGGGGATCGCCACCTGGATCGCCGCCGCGGGCGTCGCGATCCTGGTCGGGAGCGCCCTGTTCGCCGGCGGGTTCACGCTGGGCCGCCAGACCGCCCTCACCGACGGGACGCCCCAGGCGCTCTCGGCGCAGCTGCAGCCCTTCTGGGACGCCTTCGACTCGATCGAGCAGCGCTATGCCGGCCTCCCGGTGACGGAGCACGCCGTCATCGAGGGCGCGATCTCCGGCATGTTCAAGGCGCTCCCGGATCCATTCTCGATGTACCTGACCGGGGAGGCGTACCGGGCGTCGCTGACCGGGCTGTCGGGGCAGTTCGAGGGGATCGGCGCCTACATCACCACGATCGACGCATCCGGCGCCCAGGGGTGCAGCCCCGCCGGGGCGTCGTGCCGGATCGCGATCTCCGGCCTCATCCCCCGCTCGCCGGCCGCGAAGGCCGGCCTCCGCGCCGGCGACGTGATCCTGGCGGTCAACGGCGCCGACGTGGCCGGCAGGACGGTGGACCAGGTGGTCGCGCTCGTCCAGGGTCGCAGCGGCACGGCGGTGACGCTCCGGATCGAGCGCGGCACCGCGGCACCGTTCGACGTCAGGCTCGTCCGCGCCGTGGTCACCTCGGTCGACGTCAGCAGCCGTCTCGTCGCGAACGGGACGCTCGGGTACATCCGGATCTCGAGCTTCGGTTCGGGGGTGGCGGCCGATTTCGTCTCGCAGCTGCGCGGCCTGCTGGCGGATCACGTCCACGGGCTCGTGCTCGACCTGCGCGGGAACGGCGGCGGATTCGTGGACCAGGCCCGCGCGATCGCGAGCCAGTTCATCGCCCGCGGCCCGATCTACTGGGAGCAGATGTCCACCGGTTCCCGTCGTGCGATCGACGCGGAACCGGGAGGGATCGCCACCGGCCGCGACCTGCCGATGATCGTCCTCGTCGACAAGGGAACGGCGAGCGCGAGCGAGATCCTCGCCGGGGCCCTGCAGGACACGGGGCGGGCGCGCCTCATGGGCACGACCACCTACGGCAAGGGGACCATCCAGGAGTGGCAGCAGCTCGGCCACGACATGGGCGGGTTCCGCCTGACGGTCGCGCGGTGGCTGACGCCGTCCCGGCAGTGGATCAACGGCAGGGGGCTCACCCCGAACATCGCGTACACCGCACCGCCCTCCACGCCGATCGGCTCCGACCCCGAGCTGGATCGCGCGATCCAGCTGCTGACGACGGACGGGGGCGCTCCCTCCACCGCACAGCAGCCGGCGACGGCCGGCGGCACGGCCCGGAGCACGCCCGCGGGCACGGTCGGAGGTGCCGGAGCGACCGGAGGGACCGGATCGAGCGGGGGTACCGGCGCGACCGCGGCCGATCCGGCGTCCCCGCCGCCGTCCGGCGCTCCGGGACCGATCGAGCTGTCCGTCGTGGCGGGCCCGACAGCCCGTCTGTAGGCACCCGCGTCACGCCCCCTTGTCTTCGCCGCGGCCCGCGAGTAGTATTCGCCGCAACGAAAGGAGGTGATGTGCAGTGATAGACAGTCATTGCACCACCCCGCGGGAGGCGCAGGCCTAGAACCGCGGGTGGTTCGCAATCGAACGCCGGCCCAGAACGGGCCGGCGTTCGTGCGTCCGGCGCCCCCTCTCGCGTATCCTGTCCCTTCCCGCAGCCCGGAGGCCGGCCCCGGCCGGCCCGGATCCGGCGGACGCCCGAGGCCGACGCGAGCTCTCCATGCCCGAGCACACCATCACCCTCAACCGGAAGGCCCGCCACGAGTACTCCATCGAGGAGACCGTCGAGGCGGGCATCGCGCTGACCGGGACGGAGATCAAGAGCGTCCGCGAGGGAAAGGTCAACCTCAACGACGCCTACGCCCGCATCGAGCACGGCGAGGCCTGGCTGATCGGGGCGCACATCGCCCCCTACACGGGGGGCAACCGGTTCAACCACGACACGCGACGGACACGGAAGCTGCTGCTGCACCGGGGCGAGATCGACGAGCTGCTGGGCATCACCACGCGCAAGGGCCTGACGCTCGTGCCGCTGCGGCTGTACATCTCGTCCAGGGGCCTGGCGAAGCTCGAACTCGGGGTCGCACGCGGGAAGCAGCAGCACGACCGCCGGCGCGAGATCGCCGCCCGGGACGCGCGACGCGAACTGCAGCGCGAACTGGCCGACGCGGACCGCGGGCGCTGACGGCCGACCGACACGGAGCGCAGGCGCCGACGGCCGACCGACACGGAGCGCAGGCGCCGACGGCCGGCCGGCAGGACCGGCGGCGAAATGCGGCTGCGGCGCGGGCCGGGGTTGGATTCGGATCGGGCATCGGATAGAATCGAACATCCGGACGGAAGTCCGGACCTGGGGATGCGTGGTTTCGACAGGGCCCGAACGCCAGGGAACGCGAGCCGAGGTGCCGTCTGGCCTCGTTAAACAGGCGGCAAACGAAGTAACTGGCAACAGCCAGCCTGCTCTCGCCCTCGCCGCTTAGGCGGTAAGGTGAGCGTGGAAGCAGCCTCCTCCCCGCGGGCTGTGGAAGCGTCATGCAGCGGGGATGCGGCTCCGGGCAGCGTCGCGTAGCCGGAGCTCAAGCCCGCAAGGGGACGTGACTGGACTGATCGGGACGCTGCCGATGGCGGACCGACCGGTCGACGACAAAGCATCGGACACGCTCGTAGTGGTCCCTGGTCGAAGGTTCTGGACGGGGAGTTCGACCCTCCCCCATCTCCACCAGCACCTATCACACGCCGGTCCCGGTGCGAGAGCCCCACCCGCTCAGCCCGGACCGGCGTTCTCATGCCGGCCGCGGCCCGCGACGGTCAGGCCCCGGGAGTCGGCTTCGGCGACGGGCTGGGCGTCGACGAGGGCGCGGGCGACGGCGACGGAGTCGGCGAGGGCGACGGGGTGGTCCCGGGCGAGGGTTGCGAGCCCTTCGCCGCGCCGATCTCGATGAGGCCGTTCACCAGCGCGTAGTGCGAGTAGAACGTCTCCTGGTGGATCACCGTGCCGTTCGCGTCCTTCACGGTCCGCGTGACCCACGAGTCGAAGCCGTTGGCCGGCCACTCGACCTGCTGGCGCTGGCCCGGCGGCAGCGACGTCACGTACTCGTACTTCGTCGTCGCGTACGTGTAGTTCTTCACGACCGGCGCCGACAGGGTGACGGTGCGGTTCGGGTCGACGCTGTACAGCTGGAACGTGACGCTCCCCGGCGCGTTGATGGCGTGGATCAGCACCGGGTACGACGAGTCGTTCCGCCACGTCATGTCCTGCTCGCCGCCGTTCCAGATGGCCACCGTCGCATCGAGCCCGACCGGGTAGCGCGAGATGTAGTAGTAGTGGTTGGCCCGATCGCCGATCTGGTAGCCGGCCCGCAGCGCGGCGTTGAACAGCGTCGTCGACGTGCTGCAGATGCCGCCGGCGATGGCGCCCGTCAGTTCCGTGTGCCCATCGATGATCGCGCCGCCCATCCCGTAGCCCTCGGCGAAGGTGGGGTACCCGACGACCTGCCAGAAGTCGAACCAGGCGCCGGGGGCGACGACGTAGCCGTCGATCTTCGCGGCCGGGATGCTGATGTTCCTGCCCCAGTAGTTCTCGATGCTCGGGGTGAAGTACGTCGTCCAGCTGCCGACCACCGTCATCAGCGGGGCCGTCTTCTTCGCCTCCGCGGTCGTGAGCGTCGGCGCCAGCGTGCTCGTCGCCAGCTGGACGGACGAGGTCGGGGTGCCCGAGGCCCTCGCGGAGAGCGCCGTCGAGATGGCGGTGATGCTGGTCTGGACGTCGAGCTGCGACCCGTCCTGCGACGCCAGCACGCCGATCACCTTGCCGTTCGCGAGCAGATAGCGGGCGTCCACCGCGGCGTGGTCGAGCTGTGGCGTGATCGCGGTCAGGGCCTTGCGGACGGGGTCGGGGGCGAGAAGCGGGACGTATCCCCCCGCCGACGTCGACGGGCCCGGGGAACCCGTGGCCGACGGCGAGGATGCCGCCGACGGGGCGGGGGCGGAGGCGGCCGGCGAGGTGCCGGGGGCGGCCGATGGAGCCGCGCTCGGGGCAGCCGAGCCGGAGGCGGCCGGCGAGGGCGCGGCGGACGCGCCGGGGGCCGGGGACGACCCCGGGGCAGGCGACGCGCCGGGCGCGAGCCCCCCGGGACCCGACGCGGACGGGCCGAACGTGAGCCAGCCGCGGAGCGTGGCCGGCGAGATCTGCTCGGAGAACTTGGCATCCGTCGCCGCCGTCAGCGCCAGCGGCTGGGCGGTCATCTGCTCGGCAACCCGCAGCGCCGCGGTCGCCTGTGCCGTCGTGACGGGCGGCGGAGTCCGCGAGGTGACCAGGCGGACGGTGACGTCGGCGGCGGACGGTGACGACAGCCCGGCGTCCGCGGCTGCCACTGCGGCCTGCCGGTCGACGGCCACGCCCTCGACCGCCGGGACGACCTCGAACTGCCCGTTGGCCCCGAGCACGACGGCCGCGCTCCTGGCGGTGACGTCGTGACGGGCGGCGGCGGCGGAGATCTCGGCGGCGAGCGCGGCCTCGTCGTAGGTCACGCGGGGAGCGACGGAGACGCCGGCAATCGCCGCCTGGATGTCCTGTGCGACCACGGCGGGTAGGTCGCCGCCGTGCCCGTAGGAGAACGCGGCGTCGAGCATCGACCCGTAGTCGTACGTACGGGAGAGCCGGGAGAACGGGATCTGCTCGGTCGCTCCCGGCGCCTCGATCACGATCGATCCCGCGGCCGCGTCGGGCAGGGAGGACCGCAGGCGGGACTCCGCCGCGGTGCGGTCCAGGCCGCCGATCGACACGCCGCCCACCCGCACACCCGGGATGACGCGGCCCGCGAACGCCTGCTGGTAGCCCAGCGCGAAGCCACCGAGGACCGCGATCAGCACGAGGAGTGCGATGCCCGCCGCGACGAGCGCGCGGCGCAGCGGCACGGGCCGGGGCGCGAGCCGTTCGACGGTTTCGGTCGTCATCGCGTCCTTATGCTACGGGGAAACGTCGTCACGCGAATAACGCAGCTCCGGGCGGGACGCTCGGGCCCGCCGACCGGCGCCCGCGCCCGGCGCAGCGGGCGCCGCGACAAGGAGTTCCGCCAGGGCCGGCGCGCGGCAGGGCTCGGGGCAGGCCGACGCGGCACGGGCAGGTTGCCGCGGCACGCAGCCCCGGCCGCGGAACGAGTCAGCGCCGGACGAAGCCGCGGGGCTATTCCTCGCGGCGGATGACCACGACGCGGCGGTTGGGTTCCTCGCCGATCGACTGGGTGGCGATGCCGGGTCGGTCGCGCAGGGCCAGGTGCACCCAGCGGCGCTCGAGCGCGGGCATCGGCTCCAGCTGCAGCATGCGGCCCGTCTCCTCGACGCGGTCCGCGGCGCGGCTGGCGAGCTCACGGAGCTGGCGCTCGCGGCGGCCGCGATAGTCCTCGACGTCGACCAGCACGCGAGTCCACTCGCCCATCCGTCGCGACAGCAGCAGGTTGACCAGGTGCTGCAGCGCGGAGAGCCGTTCGCCCTTCCGCCCGATCAGCGCTCCGAGGGCCTCCTTCTCTGCGCCCTCGCCTGTCACGTCGAGCTTCGCCGTCTCGCCCGTGTGCACGGTCACCACGACGTCGTAGCCCAGGTGGCCGAGCAGGGTCTGCAGGATCTCGCGTCCCGCCTCGAGCGCCTCGGGGCTCGCCTCGGCGGCCTGGACCTCCTCGCGCTCCACGTTCAGCGAGCGCGCGGCCGCCACCTCGGCGCGCTCGCCCTCGCTCAGCGTGGCGGGCCCGCGCTGCTCGCGGTGCTCGCGCTGCTCGCGACGGTCCCCGCGTCGCGCCGGACCCCGCTCTCCACCGCGTTCCGGGCGCTCGTGGCGCTCCCCGCGCGGCCGCTCAGGTCGCTCGCTGCGCTCGCCATGCTCTGCGCGCTCGCGATGCTCGCCGGCGGGCGGTTCCGGGCGGCCCCGCTCCTCGCCGTGGTGCGGTTCGCGCGCTTCGCGCGGCTCGCGCGGCGGGCGCTGCGGAACGGGGGGCAGCGGCTCGGCCTCCGCGGCGGAGCGCCGGGGCGTGGCCCCGCCGAGCGCCGTACGCGGGGCCGCGATCACGCGCGCCGGCTCCGCGCCCATGCCCAGCACGCCGCGGCTGCCGGGCGTGAGGATCTCGAAATCGAGGTCGTCGAGACCGGAGACCCCGAAGGCTTCGCGCGCCTGTCGCAGCGCCTCCTCCACGGTCTTCCCGGTGAATTCCTGGTACTCGCTGGTCATCGACGCCTCCCTCGCCTGCTGGCGCGGCCGTGTTCCCTGTTCGGCCGCACGGTGCCGGCGGCATTGTCCTTCGGGTCGCGGCGCACGGGCGCCGGTCTCGGTTCACCCGCCTTCGGCTCCGGCACCTTCGGCGGTGGGGGCGCGAAACGCGGCGTGTGTGCCACCGCGAACCCCGGCGTCCACCCGAACAGGGGGAAGAGTGACCCCCAGCCCGCGATCAGGTACTGCTGGACGACCGAGAAGACCGTGGTGACGATCCAGTAGATGAAGAGCCCTGACGGCAGGAACGAGCCGTACACGAGCGAGAGAAGCGGCAGCAGCAGGAACATGCGCTGCTGTGTCTGGGCCTGCGGGTCGTCCGAGCTGGGCATCATCATGCGCGTCTGCAGCAGCTGCAGCAGCGCGGACACCAGCGCGAGCAGGCTGAACCCGAAGCCGATGCCGGGGATCCTGAAGAGGACCTCCGGCGTGCTCGCATCCAGGCCGCCGAGCCACCAGATGTGCGGCTGGATGCAGGGGACCGTTCCCGACGCCGCCTCGACCTGGCACTTCACGTCGACGACCTGGGTGCCGAAGACGCTCAGCATCGAGCTGATGTTGGGCGCGGTCAGGCCCGACGAGAACACCGAATACATCGGCAGCAGGAGGACCATCGTCAGCATGGTCGGCAGGCAGCCCGAGGCGGGGTTCACGCCGCGCTCCTGGTAGAGCCGCATCTGCTCCTGGCTGATCTTCTGGCGGTCGCCCCTGTACTTCTGGGAGATCGCCTTCAGTTCCGGCTGCAGCAGCTGCATGCGCCGCTGCGAGACGATCTGCGCCCGGTACACGGGGACGAGCAGGAGGCGGATCAGCAGCGTCACGAGGATGATCGCGATCCCGATGTCGCCGACGATGTTGTAGAAGAAGATCAGGACCAGGAAGATCGCCTGGAAGATCGGCGTGAAGATCCACGCGAGCAGGCTGAACGGGTCCGCCCCGTTCGGCTGGGCGGGGCACAGGTTGGGGTGACGGGTCGGCGCCGGCGTCTGCCCGGGCTGCAGCTTCGGGGTCGCCGTGGGCGCCGGGTTGGGGCAGGGCGGCAGGCTCGCCGTGGCGGCTCCCGCAGGCGCCACCACGGGCGTCGCGGCCGGCGCGGCGCCGGGCGACGGCGATGCCGCGAACGCGACCGGGCTCACGGCGGCCAGCGCCAGGACGGCCAGCACCGCGGCCACGGGCAGCAGGCCTAGACGGCGGCGGATCACCTCGCGAAGCGCTCCCTTCCCTGGGCTCTAGGGTACCGGGTCATATCCGCCGGGATTCCACGGATGGCACCGCGCGATGCGGCGAGCGCCCATCACGCTCCCGCGCAGCAGGCCGTACTTCGCGATCGCCTGCTCCGTGTAGCGGGAGCAGGTCGGCTCGAACCGGCAGGACGGGGGCATCCAGGCGAACAGCACGCGATACAGCCGGATCGCCCCGATCCCGAGCCGCCGCATCATGCACAGTCCTCCGGCGACAGCACGCCGAGCCTGTCGAGGAGGCGGGCGATCGCGTCGCGGAGCGAAGCGTAGCTCGCAGCCACGGCCGCCGGGCGGGCGACGATCAGCACGTCCCAGCCCCGCTCGACGCGGC
>JAJYGK010000182.1 GCA_021790715.1 Chloroflexota bacterium | reverse complement strand
TGGAGCGCTTCCGGTACCTCTACTCGGAGGACGAACTGGAGGCCTGGGTGCCGCGCATCCGGGAGGCGGCCGCCACGGCGCGGGAGACGCACGTGCTGATGAACAACTGCTTCGCGAACTACGGGACGACGAACGCCCGGGAGATCGCGAGGCTGCTCGAGGACGTCCGGTCCGACTGACCGGCTGCGGCCGCTCGCGAGCCGGTCCCCTCACCCCTCCCGCGTCGCGGCCGGATCCGCGGATCCGGCGCGGCCGGCGTCCCCCGATCGGGCAGGGCCGTCCCCCGCCGGCACGGGCGGAGCGGCGGGCAGCTCGACCCGGAACGTGGACCCGTGCCCCTCGACGCTCTCCACGGACACCCGGCCTCCGTGCCCTTCCGCGATGTGGCGCACGATCGCCAGCCCGAGCCCGGTCCCGCCGCCACCGCGGACGCGCGCCTTGTCGACCTTGTAGAAGCGCTCGAAGATCCGCGGCAGATCGTCGGCCGGGATCCCCACGCCGTGGTCCTCGACCTCGAGCAGCACGACGCCGGGGCCGCCCGACACCGGCCGTGGCGCGGCGCGCACGGTCACGTCGCCGCCGCCCGGCGAGAACTTGATCGCGTTGTGCAGGAGGTTCACCAGCAGCTGTCCGAGGCGCTCCGAGTCGCCCAGCACGACCGGCAGGTCGGGCGCGATCTCCGACCGCAGCCGCACCCCCTGCCGCTCGGCGAACAGGCGCAGCCGGTCGAGGGCCCCCTCGATCACCGGCGCCAGGTCGACGTCGTCGATGTAGAGCTGGGGGAATGCCCCCTGCTCGATGCGCGCCAGGTCGAGCAGCTCCGTGGACATCTGCACGAGGTGGCCGGTCTCGACGTCGATCTTCTCCACCAGGTCCACGAGCCGCGGGGGCACGTCGACGTCCTCGAGGTCGCGCGCGAGCGTCTCGGTCAGGAGCCGCACGGTCGTGAGCGGCGTGCGCAGCTCGTGCGAGAGGTTGTCGATGAACTCGGTCCGGATCCGCTGCAGGCGTCGCAGCTCGGAGAGGTCCTCGATCACGAGCCAGATGCCGCCGCCCGGCGAACGCCGTCCGCGGACGGAGAGGGTCCGCCCGTCCGGCCCGCCCAGCGTGACCTCGTCCGCGGCGCTCCCGTTGCGCGCCGCCGTCCGCGCCACGGCGTCGAGCCGGACGTCGCCGAGCCCGGCTGGCCCCTCGTCGGGTTCGCCGTCGCCGCGCGCGAGAGGTCGCGCGGGGATCGGGCGCCCGACCAGCGAGCCCGCCGGAACCTCCAGGAACAGGTGCGCGGCACGGTTGGCCGAGATCACGGTCAGGTCGTCGTCCAGCCCCAGGATCCCCGTCCCGATGAGGCCGGCGAGGAACGCGAGATCCTCGGCCCGCAGCCGCTCGCGCTGCTCCGCATCGGCCAGCGCCCGCTGGAGCGCGGCCACGGCCGATTCGACCGATCCGTCACCAGGCCTCCCACCCGCCAGCCGTCGCACCCGACCGAGCTCGCGCTCCCGCGAGGCGGCGAAGACGGCGACGGCCACCAGCAGGACGACCGCGACGGCGAGCGCCGCGAGCGGTGCGCTCACGTCAGCCGTCCGGACGCCGGAAGACGTAGCCCACGCCGCGCACGGTGTGCAGGAACCGCGGCTCGGCCGAGTCGCGCTCGATCATGCTGCGCAGCTGGTGGACGTGGACGTCGACCGTCCGCGTCTCGCCGGCGTACTCGTAGCCCCAGACCTGGTCCAGCAGCTGCTCGCGCGTGAACACCTGGCCCGGGTGGCGCATGAGGAACGCCAGCAGGTCGAACGCCCGGGCCGTCACCGGCAGCTCTGCGCCCTCGCGCAGCAGCCGGTGGCCGGCGAAGTCGACCGCCACGTCCCCCAGCCGATCGACCTGGGCGGCCCTCGCGCCCACCGGCTGGTCGGATCCGACCGACGGCTGCCCGGATCCGGCCGACGTACCGGTCGCCGCGCCGGCGTCCGGCCCCCCCGGCATGCCCTCGGACGTTCCCGGCACGGGGGCGGCGCGCGGGCCGGACCCCGCTGCCCGGAGATCCCCCTCGCGACCGTGCGGCTCGCTGCGGCGCAGCAGCGCGCGGACGCGTGCCATGAGCTCCCGCAGGCCGAACGGCTTGGTGAGGTAGTCGTCCGCCCCGAGCTCGAGCCCGACGACCTTGTCGATCTCGGAGTCCTTCGCGGTCAGCATCAGGATCGGCACGTCGGACTCGCGGCGGATCGCCCGGCACACGTCGAGGCCCGACAGCTCGGGCAGCATGATGTCCAGCACGACGAGGTCGGGCCGCTCCTCGGCGAAGCGGGTCAGCGCCTCGCGGCCGTCCGCGGCGGTGACGACGCGATACCCGTCGCGCACGAGGTTGTACTCGAGCGTCTCGCGGAGAATCGCCTCGTCGTCGACGACCAGGAGCGTGCGGCCCACGCAGGCGATGGTACGCGAGCAGCGGCGCGGCGAGTGCGGGCAGCGCGGTGCCGACCCCGGGGAGCGCGGCGCGTGCCCTCGCGGGGCACGCATCCTGCCGTCCCTGCATCGCAGCGCCCTGCGAGGCGCCGTGCCCCGCGGCGGGATCAGCCGCGGGCACCCGGCCCGGGAGGGCCGCCGACCAGCTCCGGCAGGCGCTCCCGCCAGTCGTCGCCGGCGCGCGCGATCGCGAGGATCAGCCCCTCGCGGATGCTCGCCTGCGAGACCGTCGCCGACCGCAGCCGGTACCGCTCGAGGAACGCCCAGGCCAGCGCCGCGCCGCCGGGGAGGATCCGGGCACGCTGCGGCCGGATCGGGTAGCGGGTGGTGATCTCCCCGATCGACAGCTGCCCGAGGATCCGCACCGCCTCCTCGAGCCGGGCACGCGTGAGCGAGCGCCAGGGAGCCGTCCCCGCGACGAGCCGCAACAGGTTCGTCGCCGTGCCGCCGACCATGATCGCCGCCCCCGGCACCGCCTCGACCGTGCGCGCGAGGGCGGACCGCGCGGCCTCCCGCGCGGCGGCGAACTCCTCCGGCGCAGGGGGATCGGCGCGCACGAAGGCGTCGGTCAGGCGAGCGGCCCCGGTGCGGACCACGTCGACCACCGGGACGCGCCCCGGCCCCGCGATCGCGTATTCGGAGGAACCCCCGCCGATGTCGACGACCAGCGTGTCCGCGTGCGGGGGCCGTCCGCCGAGCACGGCGTGCAGCGAGAGCAGCGCCTCCTCGTCGTGCCCGAGGACGTGCACGGCGCCCGACGTGGCCGTGCGCACGGCGTCGACGACGGCCCGTGCGTTGGACGCGCGGCGCAGCGGCTCCGTGGCCACGATCGTGAGCGCGCCGGCGTGCATCCTCGCCGCGCCTTTCGCGTACAGCTCGAGCTCCCGGAGCAGCCCATCGAGCCGGTCGGACGGCACCCGGCCCAGCGCATCGACCGTCGGGCCCAGCTCGAAGAGCACACTCTCGTCGGCGATCCGCCGGAGCTCCCGGTCCGAGACGCGGGCGACCGTCAGATGGACGCTGGTGCTGCCGATCGCGACGACCGCGATCCTGCGAGACGACACACCGGAGATTTAACCAAGGCGTTACGCCCGCCGCACGACAGGTTGACCGTGGCCCCCGAAGGTTGCACCCGTACGAAGTGGGTACTGGTCCGGCGAGTGGGCGCCAGAACGCGGGGCCTTCGGGCCCGCGTGCGTCCGCGGACGCGCCGGACGCAAGGAGGGGATTGCGTGTCCAGTCATGTGCGGGCCCGGTGGGGTGCCCTCGCGCTCGTCGCGGCGCTCGGCTTCGGCGCGTGCTCGGCGTCTGCGACGCAGGCGCCGGCGGCCGGGGGCGGCGGTGCGGCGCCGGCGGGCTCTGCGGCGGGGGCCCAGGCCGTCGACTACAGCAGCGTCAGCCCGTCGACGACGATCGGCAAGAACGACAAGGCCGCGGTCACGGGCGCCGGCTCGACGGCGATCTACCCGTGGCTGAGCGCGGTCGCGCAGATCTACCAGCAGCAGGTCGCCCCCGGCGTCGCTGTGAACTACCAGGCCATCGGGTCGGGCGGCGGCATCTCGCAGTTCACCGCGAAGACCGTCGACTTCGGCGCCTCCGACATCTACCTGAGCGACCAGCAGGAGCAGCAGATCGGCGTCCCGGTCCTCAACATCCCGATGATCCACTGGGCCGCCGCGATGACCTACAACCTGCCGAACTTCAGCGGCGAGATCCGCTTCAGCCCCGCCACCATCGCGGGGATCTTCCTCGGCAAGATCACGAAGTGGAACGACCCGGCCCTGGCGGCCGACAATCCCGGTGTCACGCTCCCGGACATCGGCATCACGCCGGTGCACCGCAGTGACGGCTCGGGCACCACGATGAACTTCACGAGCTTCCTGGCCGGTACGGATGCGACCTGGAAGAGCCAGGTCGGCGCCGGCCTGTCGGTCAACTGGCCGGTCGGTCCCGGCGGCAAGGGCAGCGCGGGGGTCACCGCCCTGGTCAAGCAGACGCCCGGCGCGATCGGGTACGTCGAGCTCTCGTACGCGCTCCAGAACAACCTGCCCGTCGGCTCCGTGAAGAACGCGGCCGGCAACTTCGTCAAGCCCACGCTCGCGTCGACCACGGACGCGGTCGCCGCGGCGGTCCCGAACGCCCCGGCCGACCTCCGCTTCCTGGTCGTCAACCCGCCGGCGTCGTACCCCAACGCGTACCCGATCGGCGCGAGCACCTGGGTCCTCCTGTACCAGGATTACCCGGCGAGCAAGGCGACCGAGGTCAAGGCGATGATCGACTTCCTGTGGTGGGCCATCCACAACGGCCAGAACTACGCGGCCCAGGTCGACTACTCGGCCATGGCCCCCGCGCTGGTGACCAAGGCCGAGGCGGCGCTCAAGAGCGTGACGGTCGGCGGGAAGCCCGTCCTGCCGTGACCGCCCAGGTCGGTGCCGTCCGGGCCGAGCTCGGACGGCACCGCCCCCGCTTCGGAGAGCCCGCATTCCGCGGGCTCGTCGTGCTTGCGTCGCTGACGGTCCTCGCGATCATCGCCGGTCTCGTCGTCGTCATCGCGACCACGTCGATGGCCGGGATCGCGCACAACGGGATCGGGTTCCTGTGGGGAACGACCTGGGACCCGGTCCACAGCGTCTTCGGCGCACTGCCCTTCATCTACGGCACGCTGCTCACGTCGATCACGGCCCTCATCCTCTCGATGCTGATCGGCGTGGGGGTCGCGCTCTTCCTGGTCGAGCTCGCACCCTCCTGGCTGGCCGGCCCGCTCGGCTTCATGATCGAGATGCTGGCCGCCATCCCCAGCGTCGTGTACGGCCTGTGGGGCATCTTCGTGCTCGCGCCGTGGCTGCGCGACTACGTGGAGGTGCCGCTCCACGACACGCTCGGCTGGCTGCCCTTCTTCAGCGGCTACCCGATCGGGATCGGCAACCTGGCCGCGGTCGTCGTCCTGACCATCATGGTCCTGCCCACGGTCGCGGCAGTGTCCCGCGACGTGGTCTCCGCGGTGCCCGGCTCGCAGCGCGAGGCGGCGCTGGCGCTCGGGGCGACGCGCTGGGAGACGATCCGGATGGGCGTCCTGCCGTACGCGCGGAGCGGGATCCTCGGCGCCGGGATCCTGGGGCTCGCCCGCGGCGTGGGCGAGACGATGGCGGTGACGATGGTGATCGGCAACTCCCCCACCATCTCGCTGTCGTTCCTGGCGCAGGGCTACACGATGGCGAGCGTGATCGCCAACGAGTTCACCGAGGCGACCACCAACCTCTACCGGAGCTCGCTGATCGAGATCGGCCTGCTGCTCCTGGTCGTGACCCTCGTGATCAACGCCGCGGCGCGCCTGCTCGTGTGGCGGGTGGCGTACACCGCCTCGTCGCGGAGCCTGGCGGCATGAGCGGCGCCGATGGGACGCTCGCGGGAGCGGCGCGTCTCCCGGGTGCCGGGATCCCTCCACGGGTCCCGGGCCGCAACATGGCCCGCCGCCGGACCACCGACCGCGTCATGCGCGCCCTGCTGGGGATCGCGGCGGTCATCGCGGCGGTGCCGCTGGTGCTCGTGCTGCTCTACGTCCTCGTCCAGGGCCTGCCGGCCCTCAACCTCGCGCTCCTCACGCAGGCGCCCGTGCCGGCGGGGTTCCCGGGCGGCGGGGTGGCGCCGGCGGTCGTCGGCACGCTCATCATGGTCGGGCTCGGCACCCTGATCGGCACCCCGATCGCCGTGCTCGCCGGCATCTACGTCCGCGAGTACGCCGGCGGCCGCGGGGCGACGCTGATCCGGTTCCTGGTCGACGTGCTGGCCGGCGTGCCGACCATCGCGATCGGCCTGTTCGCGTACGGCCTGGTGGTCGTCCCGATGGGCTCGTTCAGCGCACTGGCGGGTGCCGTGGCCCTTGCGGTCATCATCATCCCGATCGTGGCGCGCATCACGGACGAGATGCTCGGGCTCGTGCCCGGCTCCGTCCGCGAGGCGGCCTACGCGCTGGGCATCCCGCCCTGGAAGACGATCGTGCGGGTGGTGCTGCCGGCGGCGAGCGGCGGGATC
Organism: Chloroflexota bacterium; assembly: GCA_021790715.1. Classification (GTDB taxonomy): domain Bacteria; phylum Chloroflexota; class Limnocylindria; order Limnocylindrales; family CSP1-4; genus JAJYNJ01. Next base: position 3,025 of record JAJYGK010000182.1, on the reverse strand, counting down.
GTCACCGGCATCCTGCTCGGCGTCGCGCGCATCGCCGGCGAGACGGCGCCGCTCATCTTCACCGCGCTCGGGAACGATCGCGTCAGCACGGCACTCGGCGAGCCGATGGACGCCCTGCCGCTGCGGATCTGGGTCTATGCCAGCGGCCCGTACGACTCGTGGCACGCCCAGGCCTGGGCCGCCTCGCTCGTGCTGGTCTTCCTGGTCCTCGCCTTCTCGCTCCTGACCCGCCTCGCGCTGCGCCGCCGCGGCGCGGCCCGAACCTGACCACCCCACCGGAACGTAGACTGATGCCCCTGATGACCGAACCGACCACCGACGCCCGGGTCGACCCGGCGCCTTCCCCCGTGCCGGCGCCCGCGCCGCGCACCCATGCCGTCGGCCCCGTCCCCGGAGCCCGCGCGATCGAGGTCGCGCGCCGGTCGGACGAGCCGGTCCAGGACGCCGGCGTCGGGGTGGAGATCGAGCACCTCGACGCGTACTACGGCAATCGCCGGGTGCTGCGGGACATCACGCTGACCGTCCACCCGAACTCCGTGACCGCGATCATCGGCCCATCGGGCTGCGGCAAGTCGACCCTCATCCGGTGCCTCAACCGGATGCACGAGGTCACGCCGGGCGCCCGCGTCGCCGGTGAGGTGCGGCTCGACGGCGACGACATCTATGCACCGGGCGTGGATCCCGTCGTCGTCCGCCAGCGCATCGGCATGGTCTTCCAGCGGCCGAACCCCTTCCCCACCATGTCGATCTACGACAACGTGGTGGCCGGCCTGAAGCTGGCGGGCATCCGCGACCGGTCGCTGCTCGACGAAGTGGCGGAGCGCAGCCTGCGGCGGGCGGCCCTGTGGGACGAGGTGCGCGACAAGCTGTCGGCGCCGGGCGGCGCGCTCTCGGGCGGCCAGCAGCAGCGCCTCTGCATCGCGCGCGCGATCGCGGTCGAGCCCGAGGTGGTCCTGATGGACGAGCCGGCGTCGGCGCTCGACCCGATGTCGACCCTCAAGATCGAGGAACTGATCGCGGCCCTGCGGGCCAGCTATACGATCGTCATCGTGACCCACAACATGCAGCAGGCCGCGCGCGTCAGCGACCGCACCGCGTTCCTCACGGTGGGCGACGATCGCTCGGGTTTCCTCGTGGAAGAAGGACCCACGGCGCAGATCTTCACGAACCCGCGACGGCAGCTGACCGAGGATTACATCTCGGGCCGCTTCGGGTGAGCGGGGGAGGCGCAGCGTGACGGACCAGATCCACACGGACGAGCAGGCGGACGCGGCCGCGACGCGGAGCGAGCCGATGCACGCGATCCCGGTGCTCCACGGACACCGCGAGGCGTACGACCGCGCCCTGGGCGAGATCCAGGCCGAGATCGTGCAGATGGGCGAATACGTCGAGGAGGCGGTCCGCACCGCCACCGAGGCGATGCAGGGCCACGACGCCGAGCTCGCCGAACGCGTCATCCACGACGACCAGCGCATCAACGAGATCCAGGAACGGATCTCCGAGCTGATCACGATGGTCATCGCCACCCAGCAGCCGGTGGCGCGGGACCTGCGCTACCTGCTGGCGCTCGACCGGGTGGCGCACGAGCTCGAGCGGATGGGCGACCACGCCGGCAGCGTCGCGAAGCAGGTCCGCAAGCTCGCCCAGCAGCCGCCGCTGCGGCGCTACGTCTTCCTGCCGCGCATGGGCGAGCTCGTCGCGGGCATGGTCCACGACATCATCGGGGCGCTCGTCGACGTCGACGAGGCCCGGGCACGCGGCGTGGCCAGTCGCGACGACGAGGTCGACCGCCTCTATCACGCGAGCTTCGACGTCGTGCTCGACCTGATGCGCACCGATCCCGACAACGTCGACCGGGGCACGCGGATCCTCTTCGCGGCCCACTACCTGGAGCGCATCGGCGACCGCGTCACGAACATCGCCGAGGACGTCCTCTTCCTCGCCGGCGGCGTGGTCGAGGACCTGAACTAGGCCGGCCGTGCGGCAGCCGCAACCGGTGGACGGCCTCCCGGGGATGGCGGAACGGCGAGGGGTGGGGCCGCGGTGAAGACCGCCGAGCTCACGGTGCGGACCGGCTCCCGGCGCGGCCTCTTCGACCTGACCGCCGAGTGCGAGCGCTTCGTCGCGGGCGAGGGCGACGGGCTGCTGCACGTCTTCGTGCCGCATGCGACCGCCGGCCTCGTGCTGATGGAGCTCGGCGCGGGCTCCGAGGAGGACCTGCTCGCGAGCCTGGACCGGATGCTGCCGCGCGACGACCGGTGGGTGCACAGGCACGGATCGGCGGGGCACGGCGCCGACCACGTGGTCCCACTCCTCGCGCCGCCGTACGCGACGATCCCCGTCGTCGGCGGCCGGCTCGCGCTCGGCGTCTGGCAGTCGATCGCGCTGCTCGACACGAACGTCGACAACGGCACCCGGACGGTCAGGCTGACGTTCGTCGCGGGCTGACCGCGACCGATCAGATCGTCGGGCGGGCCCGCCTGGGCGCCGATCCTCCCTGCTCGCCCGCGAGCAGCGGGCGCAGGAACCCGTAACGCGCGGCGGCATCCGGCTGCCGGCGCACCCACTCCGCGATCTCGCCCCACGACGGCGCGGAGAGCGATCCGCCGTGGTGGCGCACCGAGAGCCCGGCGCACAGGTTGGCGAACCGGAGTCGCTCGCGCAGCCCCCAGCCGGACAGCGTCGCGTACACGAAGGCCGCGTCGAAGACGTCTCCCGCCCCGGTCGGGTCGATCGCCTCGACGTCGATCGCGCCCTCGACGAGCGGCTCGGCAGCCCCGGCCTCCCACGCCACCGCGCCGTTGCGTCCGCACTTGACGACGACGAGCGGCACGCGCCCGGCCAGCACGCACGCGGCATCCTCCGCCGTGGCGGTCCGCGTGTAGGCGGTGGCCTCGTCGCAGTTCGGCAGGAAGGCGTCGACGTGCCGGAGCGTGTCCAGGTCGTCCGGGACCCAGCGCTCCGATTCGTCCCAGCCGACGTCGGCGAACACGAGCATCCCCGCCCGGTGGGCACGCGCGATCTC
>JAJYGK010000031.1 GCA_021790715.1 Chloroflexota bacterium | reverse complement strand
TGGTGGAAGCGGCGCGGGAAGGGCTTGGGGGCGATGGCGTCGGGGGACGGAACCCCGACCGCCGGCGCCCCGGCACCGCGGTGGGAGACGTGGACCTGCGGCGTCGGGGACGGCGTCGCCCCGGCCGGGGCACCGGGCGTCGGGGCCGCCGGTGCCACCCGCTCGCCGGCCGCCGGACGGCTCTCCGGGGCGCTCACGCGAGCACCTCCTCGAGCGCGCCGGCCAGCGCGTCGATGTCGGCCTGGGTGCGCACCTCGGTCACCGCGTAGAGCGCGGCCTGCCCGAGCCCGGGAAACTGCCCCGCGAGATCGGCGCCGCCGAGGATCCCGCGCTCGAGCAGGGCGCGGTTGACCTCGGCCACCGTGCGCCCGGTACCGGAGAGGTCGACGACGAACTCCTGCACGTGATGGCTGCGGCCGAACGGGATGCGCACGCCGGGCAGCGTTCCCAGCCGCTGCATGGCATAGCGCGTGCGTGCCATCTCGGACTCGCCGAGCTCGCGCATCCCCTGCGGCCCCATGAGCGCGAGGTAGACGCCGGCCGTGATGCCCCATAGGGCGGCCGCCGTGCCGACCCACTCGTGGCCCTCCTCGCGCAGCGCGAACGAGGTGCGCTCGTAGGCCACGTCGCCGAAGCCGTACTCGCCCGCGACGCGCGTCGGGGCGATGCCGAAGAGGCGCGAGGGGTACTGCATGACGATGCGCGGGTCGTCGTGAGACGCGATGAAGCCGCCGTGCCCGCCGCCATAGTGCTGGTGGATGCCGAGGGGCTGGATGTCGCCGCAGGCGAGGTCGGCGCCGAACGCCGCCGGCGGGGCGAGCACGCCGAGGGTGGATGGGTCGACCGACACGATCGCCAGGGCGCCGGCCCGGTGCGCGGCCTCGACCATCTCCGCGAGCCCCGTCTCCACGACGCCCAGCGCGTTCGGCTGCTCGACGTACACCGCCGCGACGTCGTCGCGCAGGAGGGTCGCCAACGCCCCCCGGTCGAGCTCGCCGCTGCCTGCATCGAACGGCACCGTGTCGAGTGCGAGGTCGGGCGCGCAATAGTCGGCGATCTTCGCGCGCTTGTCCCGCCCGATCGCGTCGGTGAGGAGGAGGCGCGTGCGGCCGGTCACGCGGGCCGCCATGCGCAGGGCCGTCGCCGCGGCCTGGTAGCCGTCGTAGACGGGAACGGTGACGACGTCCATCTCGAGCAGCTCGCCCAGCATCGAGCAGTACTCGAAGAGCGCCTGGAAGCGGCCGTGGTCCTCGTACGGCTCGCCGGCGTACGCGGTCAGGAACTCCGCGCGACCGTTGATCTCGTCGCACACCGCCGGCACCTGGTGCTCGTAGCAGCCGGCCCCCAGGAAGCTCACGAGCTCGCGGGTCGAGCGGTTGCGCTCGAGCAGGCCGCCGACCTCGCGCACGAGCTCGGCCTCCGAACGCAGGGCCGGCGGCAGGTCGAGGGGGCGGTGCAGGCGCAGGCGCGCGGGGATCTCGGCGTACAGCTCTTCGATGTCGGTCGCTCCGACGGCCGCCAGCATCTCCGCCCGCACGTCGGGGATCGAGTTCGGGATGTACGGATGCACGGCCGTGTCGTCCGCGCCGGCTGTGGGGGCCGCGCCGGACGCGGGGACCGCGCTCGATGCGGGGGCCGCGCCGGATGCGGGGGCCGCGCCCGACGCGGGGACCGCGCCCGATGCGGGGGCCGCGCCGGGCCAACCTGAGACAGCGGATGCGCCGGACGAACCGGCATCAGCAGACGCGCCGGACCTGCCGGCCGCGTCGACGGCGCGACGGCTCACGCTCGGTGCCTCCCCGACTGCTGCTCGGGCACTCCCATCTCCTCCTGCGCGTGGCCGTGCCCCGCATTCCTGGTCGCCGCGAGCCCGGCCTGGCGCACAGGCTGCCACGGGAAGGCACCTGCTGTCCGCGCGGTCCAGCGCGGTCGGGCGACAGCGCAGGTATGGCACGCCGGGGCGGTCGCCGTGTGCCACGGTCGGTCGCCATGCGCCGCCGCGCCCTTCGTCGGCCGGCAGGGCCGCCTCCCGCCGAGCGGCCCGCCGCGGGCACCGTCGGCCGTGGGGCCGTGCGGCTTTCCTGCAGATCGGTCTCCCGCAGAACGTTACGTCGGTTGTCGCGCGATCCCGGCGGCCCGGATGGAGCAGGACGGCCGGCCCGCGGTGGTCGTCGAGCACGGGCCACGCGTGGTTCGGGGGGCGCGGGGAGTCGCGCGGCGCCCATGCCGCGCCGGGAACCGCCATAGCGTGCTCCACGGAGTCGAACTGCAGGAAAGCGACCCTCCGATCGGGCAGCACGGTCTCCACCGAGTCGAACTGCAGGAATGGCCGGTCCGAGCGAAGCGGAGCGCGGTCCGGGACGGAGCGGACCGGAGCGGACCGGAGCGGACCGGAGCGGACCGGAATGCAGGTTGGTCGTGACGGAGGGTGGCCGTTGCGGCCAGGGTCCGGGATGGCGACCGGTCAGCCGCGGGGCCGCGATCGGGGACGGGTGGCGCTGCACAATCCGCCGGTGGTGGGATCCGCCGGTGGTGGGATCCGCCGGCGCACGGAACGAAGCGCCGACGGGACGCCCGGCCGCTCTCGAACCGCGCGACGATCCCACCGGTCTGCGCCGCTGAGTGCTTCTGCCCCGCCCGCTCCGGATGCTGGGTCCCCTGCCCGGAACCTGGTCCCCTGCCCGGAACCTGGGCCCCTGCCCCGGAACCTGGGTGCTCCTGCTCCGGAAGCTGGGTGCCCCCGCCACGGACGGCCGACACTGTCGTCAGCGAGGCTCGCCGGCGTGACGGTCAGCCCCGGCTCGCCAGGCCCCCGGCCAGCTCGCCCCCGTCGATGGGGATGACCGCGCCGGTCAGGTACGCCGCCTCGTCCGAGGCGAGGAACGCGAACAGCGACGCCACCTCCTCCGGGCTCGCATGCCGGTGCAGCGGGATCTTCGCGTTCGTGGCGTCGAGCATCTCGTCGGTGTACTCCGCGCGCTGCATCGGCGTGAGCACGTACCCCGGCGCCACGGCGTTCACCCGCACTGTCGGGGCCAGCTCGAGGGCCATCGAGCGCGCCAGCAGGATGACGCCGGCCTTCGACGCGTTGTAGTCGGCGTAGAAGGGGTGCCCGACGACGCCGTTTGTCGACGCCGTCATGAGGATGACGCCGCGCCCGGCCTCGACCATCCGCCGCGCGGCCGCCTGCGCGGAGAAGAACACCCCGTCGAGGTTGACCGCCAGCACGCGCCGCCACTCGTCGGGCGTGATGTCGAGGAACCGGTGCCGGATGCTGATGCCGGCGTTGGCGATGAGGACGTCCGGCGGCCCGAAGCCTGCGTCCACCTGCGCGAAGGCTCGCTCGACCTGGCCGGGATCGGAGACGTCGCAGGTGACCGCCGCCGCCAGGCCGGGGAGCAGTTCGCGGCGGAGACGCGAGAGGGCGTCCTCGTCGCGATCGAGCACGACGACGCGAGCACCGTCCGCGACGAAGCGGCGTGCCGTCGCGAGGCCGATGCCGCTCGCGCCGCCGGTGACGATGACGACGCGGCCGGCGGGTTCCATGTGTCGCTGGTCGGCCGGAGCGGGCGCTCCGTCACTCGCCCCGCCACTCGCCCCGCCACTCATGGATCCGGCACCGGCGCGCCCGACTCGGGGACTCGGCCGTCCCCGGACGCCCCGGCCCCTTCGGCCCCTTCGGACGCCCCGGCCCCTTCGGCCGCTTCGACCCCTTCGGCCGGCTGGCCGTAGGTCCGGAACAGCTCGGCGACACGTGCCATCTCGGCGTCGTCGAGGATGTGGGGCACACCCAGCAGCCGCGCGCGGTAGTAGAGGCCCGCGACGACCTCGACGCTCTCGGCGACGGTGAGGGCCATCCGCAGGTCCGGTCCGACCGCCAGGACGCCGTGGTTGGCCAGCAGGGTCGCGCGTGAGCCGGCCAGCGCGGCCACGGCGTTCGCCGCCAGCCGCGGCGTCCCGTACGTCGCGTACTCGGCACACGGCACGGACGGTCCCGCGAACGCGAGCAGGTAGTGGGCGGCGCGGATCGGTTCGCGCAGGATCGAGAACGTCGTCGCGTAGTCGCTGTGGGTGTGGACGATTGCCCCCACATCGGGCCGCGCCGCATACACGCCGAGGTGCATCGGGACCTCGCTGGTCGGTGCGAGCCGCCCGTCGACGATGCGACCGGCAGCGTCGAGCACGACGATGTCCGCGACGGCCAGCGACGCGTGGTCGGTGCCGGTGGGCGTGACGGCGAAGAAGTCCCGCCCGATGCGGGCGCTGACGTTCCCCGAGGTGCCGTGCGCGAGCCCCCGCAGCACCATCTGCCGCGCCGCCTCCGCGACCTCGCGACGCACCTGTTCGTGGATCACGTGTTCCCTCCGCCGATCCCGGACGCCGCTGGGCCGCGTCCCGTGGGCGCCGGGTCCGGCGGCATCGTCGACGCGATTCTCGCCCAGCGGCGCAGCGCTCGGGCGGATCCCGCGCAGATCCCGCGCCCGTGGGGCAATACGCGGCAGTCGGCCCTCGGCCCGGCGCGGCTGGCGGTCCGCCACGAGCGACATGCGGCCCCACGGCGCTCGACTCGACACGGTGCCTGCCCTGGGCGGCCCGGGAACCCGCACGGGCAGTACACTGCCCGGCCATGTGCGGCCGGTTCACCCAGCGCCTCTCGTCGTCCGAGTTCGCGCGCATCTTCGGGGCGTCGGACGAGGCCGGGCTGGCCGGCGAGCGGTACAACGTCTCGCCGACGCAGACCGTCGCGGCCGTCGTGCAGCGATCCGACGACCGCGTCGTCGAGCGCTTCCGCTGGGGACTCGTGCCACCGTGGGCCGCCGCGCCGACCGGCGGGGGACGCCTCATCAACGCCCGTGCCGAGACGCTCGCGTCCTCGCCCGCGTTCCGGCACAGCTTCCGCGCGAAGCGCTGCCTGATCCCCGCCGACGGCTTCTACGAGTGGCTCCGCACGCCGGCGGCTCGCCAGCCGTACTACATCACCGCGGCCGACGGATCGGCCCTCGCGTTCGCCGGGCTCTGGTCGGCCTGGCGCGACCGTGCGGCCGGCCGGGCGTCGGACGGCGACGAAACCCCGGAGGCGCCGCCCCTGCTCTCGTGCACGATCGCGACGACGACCCCGAACGAGGTGATGGCCACCATCCACAACCGCATGCCGGTGATCCTGCCGCCGGACGCGTGGAACCGCTGGCTCGACCCGACGGCCGATCCCGGCGAGCTGCTCGCGCTCCTGCGCCCGTTCGCGGGCCGGCTCGTGGCGACGCCGGTGGCGCCGCTCGTCAACAGCCCGCGGAACCAGGGCCCCCGGCTGATCGAGCCGCTCGCCGGGGCGGGCTGATCCGGGCTAGTCCGCGAGCGCCGGCTCCGCGACGCGGGTGCCGCCCGCGGCGGCGGTGGGGATGTGCGGGAGCGATCCCGTCACCCCGGCCACGAGCGTCGCCATGACGGCGGCCGGTTCGAGCGAGGGCGACGAACCCTCGGGCGCCCCCGTCACCGTGCTCTCGAGGACCGCGAACGTCTCCCGGTCGAGCACCGCCGAGAACCCCGGCGCGCTGTACTCGATCCGCCCGTTCAGGCGCACGCGGTGGGTCTCCCCGTCGACGCGTGCCTCGATCACGCCGTCCCCCAGCAGCATGTACGCGTTCGACTGCTGCGCCTCGAAGTCGGCACGGTCGAGGTAGAGCCGCGGCTTGTCGACGTACGGCTTGCCCGACGTCGGGCACGCCGTGACGCAGTTCCCGCACTCGTTGCAGAAGTCGGTGAGGACGGCGATCTGGAGGCGCTGGTCGACGGCGAACCGGCGCGATCCGGTGACCGCCACGGACCCGCCGGAGATCGCGAGCACGGGCAGGTCGGCATGCACCGGTGCCGCCTCGTACGTCATGAGGGCCATGTTGGGGCAGACACCGACGCAGAGGCTGCAGATCGTGTCGCAGTCGAGGCAGCGGCTCGCCTCGCGGACCGCCTCCTCCTTCGTGTATCCGAGGACGGTCTCCTCGAACCCGCCACGCCGGTCCAGCGCGCTCGCCCGGACCGGCACGCGGTACTCGCGGCGCGCGCGGCGCACCACGAGCGCCTGCAGGTCCGCCCCGGTCGGCTGCGGGCGCCGCTCGTCGGGCCGCGCGGGTGCCGGGAGGCCGAGCGCGGCCGTGATGGCGGCCGCGACCCGCTTGCCGTCGGCGGCGGCGCGCACGATCGACGACGGCCCATGGGCGGCCGCGTCCCCGCCGGCGTAGACGCCGGCGACCGACGTCTCGAACGAGACCGGGTCGACGGCGATGTAGCCCGCCGACGTGAGGTCGGGCGCCTGCGCGCCGAAGAAGTCGAGCACGGCGTGCTGGCTGATCGCCAGGATCAGGGTGTCGAGCCCGATCTCGAACTCGGAGCCGGGCACGTCCTCGGGCACTTTCCGCCCGCCCGCGTCGCGCGCGCCCCGGTAGGCCGTGCGGGTGCAGACGACCCCGGTCAGCCGGCCGTCGTCGACCCGCAGCCCGGTCGGCCGCGCGAGCTCGACGATCTCGATCCCCTCCTCGCGGATCGCGTGGATCTCCTCGCGATCGGCCGGCATCTGGTCGACGGTGCGCCGGTAGATCAGCGACACGCTGGCGGCCCCGACGCGGCGCGCGGTCCGGACGCAGTCCATCGCGGTGTCTCCGGCCCCGACCACGCCGACACGCTTCCCGATCGCGAGCGGATGTCCCTCGCGCACGCTGCGCAGGAACGTGATGCCGTCGACGATGCCCGCGGCGTCCTCTCCCGGCAGCCCCAGCCGCCGGGCCTGCTGCGCCCCGACCGCGATGAAGACCGCGGCGAAGCCCTGCGCGCGGAGACCGTCCAGCGTGAAGTCGACGCCGGCGCGCTGGCCGTAGCGAAACTCCACCCCGAGGCGCTCGAGGAGCGCCAGGTCCTGGTCGATCTGCGCCTGCGGGAGCCGGTAGGTCGGGATCGCCCCGCCCACCATGCCGCCCGCGTACGGATGCGCCTCGAAGACCGTGACGCGGATCCCCGCGTATGCCAGCCACTCCGCGGCCGCCAGGCCGGCCGGCCCGGCACCGATGACCGCGACGCGCGGTCCGATCGACGCCCCGCCGACGACGGGCAGCTCGCGCTCCTGGTCCATGATGAAGCGCTTGATCTGCCGGATCGCGAGCGGCTGGTCCATGTGCGTGCGGATGCACGTGTTCTCGCACAGGTGGTCGCACACGCGCCCCAGCACCGACGGGACCGGGTTGTCCAGGCGCGTGATGCGGACCGCCTCGCGGACGTCACCGTCGCGCACGGCCGCCATGTAGCGCGGCACCTGCTGGTCGACCGGGCACTCGTCCAGGCAGGGTGCCTCGATGCAGTCGAACGGCCCGAGCGCCCGCGGCGTCTTCGAGCGGTCCGTGCGGAACGACTGCTTCTCGTACCGCCAGCCGTGACGCACCTCGTCGGCGTAGCGGCGGAGGTTGAAGCGCGCGCAGGCCGCCGTGTCGGCCGCGTCGGCCAGGCCGTCCGCGCGGGCCGTGCGGCGGATGAAATCGTCGACGTCGGCGGCGCCGGCCGCGTCGAGCGCGGCGTCGACCTGCTCCGGGTACTGGAGCATCCGCAGGTAGCCGCCCGACTTCAGCAGGTCGGAGCAGACGGTGATCGTGCGCACGCCGGACGCCAGCAGGCGCGACACGTTGAACGCGTCCGCCCCGCCGGCGAACGAGATCGGCAGGCCCGGGAACTCCTCGGCGATCATCGAGGCGAGGTTGGTGGTGACCGCGTGGAGCGGGCGCCCCGAGAGGTACATCGTGGCGTCGCGCTCGAAGACGCTCCGCCAGTTCTCGACCTCGAGCGTATTGGTCAGCTTCAGCCCGAACGTCAGGCCGCGCGCGTCTCCCGCGCGCCGCAGGTTCCGGAACATCGGGACCGCATCGACCCATTTCAGGTCGTGCCCGAAGGCCTCGTCCGGGATCGGCACGTCGGTGAAGCCGAGGTCGTCGTTGACGATGCCGCGCACCCGCTCGGCCCCGAGCAGCGTCGGGTTGCACTTCACGAGCGTGTGCAGTCCCCGCTCCTCGAGCAGGTAGAGCGAGATCCGCTCGATCTCGTCGGGCGGACAGCCGTGCATCGTCGAGAGCGTGACCGAGTCGGACAGGCGGGCCGGGATCTCGATGTCGCGGACCTCGGGGAAGCGCCGCGCGACGAGGTCCACGTACGCCGGAAGCCAGGCCGACGCGTCGGCCATCGCGTCGAGGTACCACTGGACGTTGGGCTTCCGGATCCCCTCGAGGTTGTACCCGACGCTCATGTTGAAGACCACGCCGGGCCGCTCGCCCGGGAAGCCCAGGTGCCGGTGCAGGGCGTGGATCAGGACCCAGGCGCGCAGGTACTCGTCGAACGACTGGTGGATCCGCAGCTCCTGCGACCACTCGACGTTGTAGCCCTCGTCCTGGACGTCGATGCAGGGCTTGTTGACGTCGAGCCGATCGAGCGTCTGGACCGTCTTGAGCTCGATCATGCGGGCGCCGACGAGCCAGGCGGTGATGATGTTCTGCGCCATCTGCGTGTGCGGACCGGCCGCCACGCCGAACGGCGTCTCCAGCTCGACGCCGTACTCCTGCCGCCGGAAGCGATGCTCCGGCCGCGGCACGAAGAACGCGGTCCGGGGCACGTTGAAGAGGGAGCGCTTCTCCGTCAGCTCGGTGAACGCCCAGTCGGTGAGCTGCTCCATCGAGACGGGGTGGAATCGGTCGGACATCGGGGCTCCCTCGTCAGCGGATCGGGGCCGCCCGCGGAGATCGCGGCCGGCCGTGCCGGTCCGGGCCGCCCGGGCAACGCCGCAACCCCTGCGGCGCCGCCCCGGCCCGGAGGATCGTCGTCACATGATCACAGCCGTGCGTGCAGGCGCGCCGCCTGCTCGCGCGCCTTCGCGCGGATCTCCGCCGCGTCCACCTTCGTCGGGCCGTGCTGGTCCCACACGAGCTCGCCTCCCACCTCGACGCGCAGCGGGCGGATTCCCGGCGTGAACGCGATGTGCCAGGGGTCCATCGGATCGTAGGACCACGTCACGCGGTCCTCGCGCGCCTCGGGGACCAGGTCCCAGCCTGTCGCGAGCCAGCCCCACGCCGTCTCCGGCGAGGCGGTGACGTCGACCGAGCGCTGCAGCGCGTAGGCGAGGCGGAAGGTCTCGATCATCTCCGCCCCGATCCCGTCCGTGCCGAGCGCGACCGGGTTCGAGAAGCGGGCCGGGTTGGCATAGCCGACCGAGTTGTTCAGGTTCGAGAACGGGTTGTGGAGGATCGTGCCGGGCAGCGAGTGGTCGGTCGGCAGGTGCACGCCGTGCGCCAGCAGCCAGTCGGGCGCCGCCAGGGGCGCGAGCCGTGCCGGCGCGTCGGCGTCCTCCGGCCCTTCGCAGACGTGGACGTGCACGCCCACGCCGAACTCGTCGGCCAGCGCGGCCGCCGCCGCGAGCGTCTCGTCGGTGCAGGTGAAGGCGGCGTGGATGCCGACGAGCCCCCGGCCGCCGCCGGACAGGAAGCGCCGGTTCTCCTCGAGGCCCCGCAGCGCACCGTCGTGGCCGTGCCGGTCGGTCACCCCGTAGGCGCACACGACGCGCACGCCGACCTC
>JAJYGK010000024.1 GCA_021790715.1 Chloroflexota bacterium | reverse complement strand
GGTCGCGGCGCCTCTCGCCTGCACCTTCGCCCAGGTGTCCTTGAGGGTCAGCGTGCGGTTCAGGACCGGGTGGCCCGGCGCCGAATCGGGGTCCCGGGCGAAGTAGCCCAGGCGCTCGAACTGCACGGTCTCGCCCAGTGGCAGGTCGGCCGCGTCCGGTTCGACCAGGCAGCCCTGCAGCACCGTCTCCGACCCGGGATTGAGGTCCGCGAACAGGTCGCCGTCGGCGCCCGGATCAGGGCGCGTGAAGAGGTGCTCGTACAGCCGTACCTCGGCCCGCGCGGCGTGGCCGGCGGCGAGCCAGTGGAGCGTGGCCTTCGGGCGACGGCCGTCCGGGGCATCCCCGCCCCGGGTCGCCGGGTCGTACGTGCAACGCAGCTCGGTCACCTCGCCGGCCGAGTCCCTCACGACCTCGCGGCACGTCACGAAGTAGGCCGAGCGGAGCCGGACCTCGCGCCCCGGCGCCAGCCGGTAGAACTTCGGGGGAGGGTTCTCCATGAAGTCGTCCTGCTCGATCCACAGCTCGCGCGCGAACGGCACGTGCCGCGACCCGGCCGCCGGGTCCTCGGGGTTGTTCGGGACCTCCATCTCCTCGACCAGCCCCTCGGGGTAGTTGTCGATCACCACGCGGAGCGGCCGCAGGACGCCGAAGCGCCGCTGCGCGGTCCGGTTGAGGACGTCGCGGACGGCGTGCTCGAGCATGCCGTACTCCACGACACTGTCGGCCTTCGCGACGCCGATGGCCGTCGCGAACTCGCGGATCCCCGCCGCCGGGAAGCCCCGCCGGCGCAGGCCCGAGATGGTCGGCATGCGCGGGTCGTCCCAGCCGCGAACGCGCCCCTCGGTGACGAGGCGGAGCAGGACGCGCTTGGAGAGGACCGTGTACGTCAGGTTGAGCCGCGCGAACTCGTACTGGTGTGGGCGCGAGGGGACGGGCAGGTTGTCGATCAGCCAGTCGTACAGGGGCCGGTGGATCTCGAACTCGAGCGTGCAGATCGAGTGGGTGATCCCCTCGATCGCGTCCGACTGCCCGTGCGCCATGTCGTACGTGGGGTAGACGCACCACGCGTCGCCCGTGCGCGGGTGCGAGGCGTGGACGATCCGGTACAGCACCGGGTCGCGCAGGTTCACGTTCGGCGAGGACATGTCGATCTTCGCGCGCAGCACGCGCGAGCCGTTGGGGAACTCGCCGCGGCGCATCCGCTCGAACAGGTCGAGGTTCTCCTCGACCGACCTGTCCCGCCACGGGCTGTTCCGTCCCGCCTCGGTGAGCGTGCCGCGGTACTGCCGGATCTCGTCCGCGGAGAGGTCGTCGACGTAGGCCCTGCCGGCCCGGACCAGGTCGACGGCCCACGCGTACAGCTGCTCGAAGTAGTCCGAGGCGAAGTGCAGGTGATCGCCCCAGTCGAAACCGAGCCAGCGCACGTCGGCCTGGATGGCGTCGATGTACTCCTGCTCCTCCTTCGCCGGGTTGGTGTCGTCGAAGCGGAGGTGGCAGCGTCCGCCGAACTCCGCCGCGATGCCGAAGTTCAGGCAGATCGACTTGGCGTGGCCGATGTGGAGGTACCCGTTCGGCTCCGGGGGGAAGCGCGTGACGACCTCGCGGACGCGGCCCTCGCGCAGGTCGTCCGCGACGATCTCCCGGATGAAGTCGCCCCGCTCGGGCGGGGTCCCCGTCTGCATGCTCACGATGACGAGATTATCGGGGAGCGACCGCCTCGCCGGGTGACCGCGGCGTCGCACCCTGGCCGGGCGGCGCGACGGTGGGCGCCGGGGCGGCCGCGATCCCTTCGCGCGGCGTCCCGGCGGGCGGCGCGGCCAGGGATGCTGGCGCATGCCCGCGCCGCAGGTGCAGCAGGTCGAAGACGAGTTGCCGCTTCATGAGCTGGATCGCCCTGGCCGGGTCGACGCCCTTCGGGCAGACCTGCGAGCACTCCCCGGCGTAGTGGCAGTGCCAGGGCCCGTCCGGCCCGGAGAGGATCTCGCGGCGCGCCCGGAAGCCCGCGTCGCGGGAGTCGCAGTCGTACCGGTGCGCCTGCGTGAGCGGCATCGGGCCGGCATAGCCCGCGTCGGTGGCGAGCGTGGGGCAGGCGGCCATGCAGCATCCGCACTTGATGCAGTAGCTGAACTGGAGGTAGGCCTCGAGCTCCGCGGGCGTCTGCAGGTACTCGCGGGTGGGTGCGTCCTGCTCGTCCGTGTCGTCGCGCAGGAGATACGGCATCAGCTCGCGGTGTGCCTCGAACATCGGCGCGAGATCGGGGACGAGGTCCTTGACGATGCCGAAGTTCGGCAGCGGCGCCACCGCCACGACGTTCGTCCCGAGCTCGGAGATCTGCGTGTTGCATGCCAGGCGGGGCCGGCCGTTGATGAGCATCCCGCACGACCCGCAGATCCCCATCCGGCACGACGAGCGCCACGCGAGCGTGGGCGCCGCTTCCTTCACGATCCACAGCGCGTCGAGCACGGTCATGCCCGGCGTCACCTCGACCGGATGGTCCTCCCAGTGGGGCTCGCGGTCGGTCGCGGGGTCGTAGCGGCGCACGTGGAACGTGACGATCCGCGCGCCCGTGCCGGCCACGTCAGCCCCCCACCGCGCTCGCCGCACCGGGAGCGGCGAGCGTCACCCACGCCCCGAACAGGAACAGCAGGAGGCCGATCGCGGAGAGCCCGACGTCGATCGCGCGCCGGGCGGCGGCGCCGGGGTTCAGCTCGAGCAGGATGTTCCGGAACCCGAAGAGCCCGTGGTAGAGCGCGGCGCCGAGCAGCGCCACGTACGTCACCGTGAAGAACGCCTCCCGCGCGCGCTCGGCGACGCTCGCCCAGTCGACGGCCTTCGCGCCGGCCACCCCGAACGGGCCGCCCGTGAGGTCGAGGTGCATGATCGCCATGTGGAGGGCGAGGAAGACGAGGACCAGCCCGCCCGCTCCCAGGTGGAGCGTCCAGAGGGTTCGCTCGCGCATCTCGTCCTCCTAGCGCACGGTGAGGAAGTCGACGCCGCCCCAGACGGTGATCGCCGCGGCGAGCACCATGACCGCGACCGCCAGCGGCCGCTGCCGGCCGACCGAGGTCGCATACGGGTAGACGGGCTCGATCGGCCTGCCGACGACGAACCCGTGCTCGATCAGGGCGAGGCGCACGCCATTGACCGCGTGGAACGCGAAGGCCGCGAAGACCAGGTACTCGCCGACGGTGAAGAGCGGGCCCGAGACGAGCGCCATCGCGCCGTCCCATGCGCCCGGACCCAGGGCACGCGCGGACGTGACGAAGATGTGCAGGAGGAAGTAGGCGAGCAGACCCAGGCCGGTGACGCGGTGGAGGGCGAACATGTAGCGTTCGAAGCCCCAGCTCCCGCCGCCGACCCAGCCCAGGATGCCCAGCCGGTTCGGGTGTGCACTCGATCGCATGGACCGACCTCCGCGGCTAGTACTTGCGCTCGACCGGCTCCCACGTGTCGATGGTCACCGGCTTGTACTCGAGTTGCGGCCCCGCCGGCGAGCGGTACGCCAGCGTGTGCCTGAGCCAGTTCGCGTCGTCGCGTGACGGGAAATCGCGACGCGCGTGGGCGCCGCGCGACTCCCGGCGGGCGAGCGCCCCCATCACCGTGACCTCGGCCAGGTCGAGGAGGTTGGCGAGCTCGAGGGCGTGGACGAGGTTCGTGTTGTACACGCGCGACTTGTCCCGGACCGGCGCCCGTTCCGCCCGCTGCCGCAGTTCGCGAATTCGACCGAGGGCGGTCTCCAGGTCGTCGCCGGTGCGGAACACGCCGACGTGCGCGTCCATCGTCGAGCGCAGCTCGCGCCGCAGCGCGTACAGGTTCTCGTCTCCCTCGCGCGCCAGCATCTGCGCCACGCGCGCCTCGGCGGCCTCGATCCCCGCGGCCGGGAGCGGGACCGCGCCGCCAAGCCCGGGCAGCGCTGCCGAGATCTCGCCGCCCGTGATCGCGCCCCACACGAGGCACTCGGCGGTGGAGTTCGAGCCGAGCCGGTTCGCGCCGTGGAGCGAGACGCAGGCCGCCTCGCCCGCGGCCCAGATCCCGGGGACGCGCGTGCGGCCCTCGATGTCGGTCTCGATGCCGCCCATCGAGTAGTGCGCGACGGGCCGGATCGGGATGGGTGTCGTGATCGGATCCAGCCCCAGGAACTTGATCGTCACCTCGCGGATGAGCGGCAGGCGGGTGTTGATCCGGTCCGCGCCGAGGTGGGTGAGGTCGAGCTGGAGGTAGTCCTGGCCATCCGGCGTGCGGAAGCCGCGTCCGGCGAGGATCTCCTCGGTCTCGGCCCGCGAGACCATGTCCCGCGGCGCGAGCTCCATGAGCTTCGGCGCGTAGTTCGCCATGAACCGCTCGCCCAGGCTGTTGCGCAGGTACCCGCCCTCGCCCCGGCAGGCCTCGGTCATGAGGATGCCGCTGGGAACGAGCCCGGTCGGGTGGAACTGGAGGAACTCCATGTCCTCCAGCGGCAGTCCGGCCCGCCACGCCATCGCCATCCCGTCGCCGGTCACCGTCTGCGAGTACGTCGTGAACCCGTAGAGCGTGCCGCCGCCACCGGACGCGATCAGCAGCGCCTTCCCCCGCAGCGCGACCGTCTCGCCCGATGTCAGATCCAGGCCGACGAGCCCGGCGAAGGCCCCGCCCTCCACGAGGATGTCGGTGATGAAGAGCTCGTCGTAGCGCGTGAAGGTGCGGTACCGCTGCAGCTGGTCGTACAGCGTCTGCATCTCGAAGAAGCCGGTCTTGTCGGCCGCAAGCGTCGCGCGCGGGTAGCTGTGTCCGCCGAACGGCCGCTGCGCGATGTAGCCGTCCCCGTCCCGGGTCCAGGGGATGCCCCAGTGGTCGAGCTGGTAGATCTCGGTCGGGATCGCGTCGACGAACGTCCGGACCACGTCCTGGTCGGCCAGGAAGTCGGCGCCCTTGACGGTGTCCCACGCGTGCAGGTCGCGCGAGTCGCCGAGGTCCGTGCGCAGGACGGCGGCCGTGCCGCCCTCGGCGCAGACCGAATGGGCGCGCATCAGCTGCACTTTCGAGACGATGCCGATGTCGACGCGACCGTCCAGCCGCCGCGAGATCTCGACCGCGGCGCGCAGGCCGGCGAGGCCTGCCCCGAGGATGAGCACGTCGTGCGTGAACTCGCGGTCCATCGAAGACCTCGCTGCCGGCGGGGGTCCGGCGATCGGTCGGGCTGACACTCGGTTGGGCTGCCGTCAGGGCGGACGGCCTGCCGGCCTTCCCGGTCCGTGGCGTACCAGAGCGGCGCCGGGGCGGGCGAGTGCCGAGTGGCTCGGATCACCGTGCTTTAGGCCCGCGCCGGGCGGGATCGGGATCGTCGGGCGATCGAGCCTGTCGGGTGATCGGGCGATCGAGCCTGTCGGGTGATCGGGTGTCGGGCGCGATCGGTGGCCGATGGAGCCGTTGCGACACCGGCGGGCTGCGCGGCCGTCCGTCAAACCGTCCCCGCGCCGACCAATGGCACTGGCGGACGGACCGGGTCGGCACACATGCTGTCACGGTCGTCTGGGATCGGTGCGGTTGCCTCGGCCGGGACGAAGCGCCGCACGCGCGTGACGGTGAGGGTCGTGCCGTGAGCGCCAACGCCAACCGGGACCTCGTGCAGCGGTTCCTGACCGCCTCCAACGCGGGCAGGCTGGACGCGGTCGTCGGGCTCGTGACCGAGGATTTCTGCTGCGAGGACGCCTCGGGCCCGGGCGGGCCGCGCCTCGAGGGCCGCTACGCCCTGCTGGAGGAGCTGCGCGAGGTCCGTGCCGCCCTGCCGGACGTCCGCGCCTGCCTGCTGGACGCGGTCTTCGAGGATGACCGGGTGGCGTTCCGGATCCGCCTGGCGGGTCACCTCAACGGCACGCCGTGGCACGGCCACGAGCCGGACGGGTCGGCGCTCTCGTGGGACCGCCTGGGGATCTGGCGGATCCGCGACGGTCGACTCGCCGGCGAGGTACGCCTGGACGGCACCTGCACGACGGAACCCTGCCCGGAAGAGGACGAGTGGCTGCTGGGCACCGCGTAGTGCCCGACGAACCGGCCCGCGCGTCGCCGGAACGACGCTCGCGGTGGCTCCCGAATCCCCCATGATGTGGGCGACCGGTCCGGCGCCCGGTCCCCCCAGTCGCCTGCGCCGGCTTGCTCCCATGCCGGAGGTCCGCCACGTCACCGAATCAGGACCGCTTTCTCTCGATCCTGGCCCGCGGCCGGCCGATCGCCGCGGACGGCCCGATGGGCACCCGGCTCGCCGAGCTCGGGATCCCGCCGGGGCCTCCCGAGCGGCTGGTGCTCGATCCCGACGGGCAGACGACGCTGCGCGCCGTGCACCGCGGCTACGTCGAGGCCGGCGCCGAGCTGATCCTCACCGACACCTTCGGCGGAAATCCGATCCGGCTCGAGGCCCACGGGCTCGCCGAACGCGCCGACGAGATCAACCGGCGGGCCGCCGAGATCGCGCGCGAGGCGGCAGGGCCGGAGATCCTGGTGGCGGGATCGATGGGCCCGACCGGCGCACTGATGGAGCCCCTCGGCTCGCTGACGCCGGTGACGGCGGCAGCGGCCTTCGAACGGCAGGCGGCAGCGCTGGCGGCGGGCGGGGTCGACGTGCTGTGGATCGAGACGATGAGCGACCTCGAGGAGGTCCGCGCGGCCGTCGAGGGGGCCCGCCGGGGCGCACCCGGGCTCCCGGTCGTCGCCACGCTGTCCTTCGGCGCGCGCGTCGCGACCGTGATGGGCGTCCGGCCCGAGCAGGCGGCGCGCGTCCTGCTGGAGCTGGGGGTGGCCGCGGCCGGCGCGAACTGCGGGACGGGCACCCCCGAGGCCGAAGCCGCCATCGAGGCGATGCACCGGGTCGCCCCGGACCTGCCGCTGATCGGGAAGCCGAACGCCGGCGTGCCGCGACTCGAAGGGGGCACGACCGTCTACCCCGAGACGCCCGAGGACCTCGGCCATGCTGCCGGCCGGATGCTCGACGCGGGCGCACGGATCGTCGGGGTGTGCTGCGGCGGCTCGCCCGCGCACGTCCGGGCGATCGCCGACGCGCTGGCGGCCAGGACCGACGAGGGTTGAGCCTCCGGCTGGGACGGGCGCGCCGGCAGGTGATCACGCCGGCGGATGGCGCTGACGAGCGCTGAACCGCGGGAGCCTACGCCGGCGCTCCGCCGGCCTCGACCGGGTCGAACCGGCACCCGTCGACGAAGAGATCGAAGAAGTCGGGCTCGGCCTCGAGCGCGACGTGCTCGACGCGGGCCAGCATCCGCTCGAGCTCCTCGCGCCGGCGGCGTGACAGCAGCAGCGCGCGCGCGCCGCGGATCGCCGCGTTGCCGACGCGCTCGACCCGCTCGACGGCGACGGGCGGGAGCAGCCCGATGGCGATCGCGTTGCGCACGTCCAGGGCGTTCGCGAACGCGCCGGCGAGGAAGACGCGATCCACCCGCTCCGGCGGGACGCCGAGCCGCCGCATCAGGATCTGCTGCCCGCACGCGTTGGCGGCCTTGGCCTGTGCCAGCGCGCTCACGTCGCCGCGCGTCAGCTCGATCCCGCGCTCCGGCACGAGCTCGATCGCGGACGCCGAGCCCGCCAGCCGCGTGTTGGAAAGCAGCAGGCCCGCCCGCACGGACTCGGCGAGGAGATCGACCAGCCCGGACCCGCAGAGCCCCTCGGGCGGCTGATCGCCGATCGTCCGGTAGCCGAAGCCGCCGTCGACCCGCCACACGGACTCGACCGCGCCGTCCGCGCCGGCCATGCCGTGGCTCACGCCGCCGCCCTCGAATGCCGGGCCGGCGGGGCTCGAGGCCGCCAGGAACCGGCGCCCGTCGCCGATCACGAGCTCGGTGTTCGTGCCGATGTCGACCAGCAGCGAGACCCCGGACCGGGCGGCGAAGTCGGTGGCGACCAGGTCGGCGGCCGTGTCCGCGCCGACGTGGCACGCGACGAGCGGGGCGCCGACGACGCGACCCTGCGGGTGGATGAGGAGCCCGAGCTCGTGCGCCCGGCGGACCAGGCCGGTGCCTCTCGCCCGGCCCTCCGCCGCCGCGACCTCGCTCAGCGAGCGGAACGGCGCGTGGCCGAGCGGCGCCACGTCCACGCCGAAGAAGAGGTCCCGCATCGTGGGGTTGCCGACGATGACCGCCTCGTACACGTCGTGGCGGTCGAACCCGAGGGTGCGGTAGGCCGCCGCCAGCTCGCGGTTGAGCGCGCGCCGCAGCGACTGCCGCAGCAGCCCCGGGCGCTCCGCCTCGTAGGCGATGCGGCTCATCACGTCGCTGCCGCCGAACCGCTGCGGGTTCTCGAACGCGACGGCGGCAACCGGGCGTCCCGATTCGAGGTCGACGACCTCGGCCACGACCGTCGTCGTGCCGACGTCGACCGCGAGGCCCAGCAGCCGCCCGCCCGCCCGGCCGAGCGGCTCGCCGTCGCAGTGGACGACGTCGCCGTCGCGGGACACGGCGGGATCGAGGTCTGCCGGCGCGCCGGCCTCGTCCTGCGCCGACGTCAGGATGCGCAGGCGCCGCCGCAGGATGGCGAACTCGACGTCCCGGTCGGTCCGCTCGACGATCGCCTGGCAGGCCAGGCGGAAGCCGGCCGGCAGGAACGCCTCGACGTCGGTCCGGGGCGACAGCGACTCGGCGCCCCGCACCACCTGGACGACGCACTCCCGGCAGCGACCGGTGCGGCGGCACGAGGCCGGCACGGCCACGGCCAGCTCGTCGGCCTGCTCGAAGAGCGAGCGGCCGGCCGCGAGGCTCTGGCGACGGGCGTCGTAGACGAGGTCGGCCATGCTGCTACCCGGTTCCTGTGCCCTCGGGGCGCGATGCGTCGGGGCCGATGGTCCCGCGCCCAGCGGAGGAGGGGATCGTGTCGAGGGCGCACATCACGTCGTCGCCGTGGCTCATCGCCAGGCGCTGACCGGGCCGGAGGACCAGGAAGTCGTCCCCCCAGCCGCCAGCCAGGAGCCGGCGAATCAGCAGCAGCTCGCCCGCCAGCAACTCGCCCGCCAGCCGCTCGAAGCGCCAGCCCCGGCGCTCGGCCTCGGCGCGGGCCCGCACCTCCGCCTCGGTGCCGTCGCCGATCCCCGTATCGATGAAGACGGCCCGGTCGTAGTGCGCGCGCCAGGCCCCCATCGCCTCCATGAGGTAGTCGGCGTTGTCCCTCCCGTACCGTTCGACGTAGCCCGCATAGGCTGCCTGGAGGTCGTCGTCGGAGCTGGCACCGATCCCGAGCAGGCCCGTCCGGTCGCTCCCGGCGCCGGAGCGCTCCACGTAGTCGGGCACGTACCAGTACGTGCCGGGATGTGCCGTGAACTCCGCCTGGTAGCGCGCGCGGCCCCCCAGGAAGAGCGTGATGCAGTCGTGCGCGCGGGGAAGGACGAGCGGCACGCCGGCGGCCGCGATGCCCGCCGCGGCGCCGCCGCACAGGCCGTAGCCCAGGACGGTGGCGTCGTACGGAGGATCGGCCGTGGCCGCGGCGTCGATCGCCGCCTGCAGCCGGACGCGGAGGGTGGCCGGCGTGTCGTGCAGGCCGCGCTGGAGCAGCTCGATGTCGACCACGTGGGGCGAGCGGGCGGCGGACAGGTACAGCGGCCTGGCGAGCACCTCGCAGGCGATGGCGCGCAGGCGCATCGGCCGCCCT
>JAJYGK010000050.1 GCA_021790715.1 Chloroflexota bacterium | reverse complement strand
CGGCGGGGGCGCGCACGAACGCTGGGTTCTGCGCGCCGACCCGCTGGGGCGAGATGAACGGACCCTCGAGGTTGAAGCCGAGCGGATCGGCGCCGTCCGCCGGCGAGGCCGGCATCCAGTCGTGGACGGTCGCCCCGAACTCGAGCAGCGCCTCGATCGGCGCCGTCACGGCGGTGGGCACGAACGACGTGACGCCCCGCCGGAGGAGCGCCTGGGACATGCCGTCCAGCGCGTCCCGTCCCCCCATGGCGTCGTGGCCGCCCCAGCCGTGCACGTGCACGTCCACGAAACCGGGCATGATCCACGGACCCGTCGCCTCTGCCTCGTCCAGCTCGACCGCCGCGATGCGGCCGTCCTCCACCGCGATGCGGCCGGCGGCGACGCGGTCCGCCAGCACGAGCCTGCCCCGCACGACCTGCCGCTCAGCCATCCCTTCCCGATCCTCCTCGATCGCCGCCGCTGCCGGCGGCTGCCGCGTGATCATCCTGCTTCCCGGCCGCGCGCGAGGTCCCGCGTCGCGTGCCGGCCTCGGCGCCGTGGATCGCGGCCCCGACCGAGCCCGCCCAGGTCCCCAGCTCCGCGACCACGATGCGCACGCGCTCGAGCGACGTCATGCGGACCCGCGCCCCGAGTTCTCGCCGGATCGGCGCCAGGAGGAGGTCGCCCGCGCCCGCCACGCCCCCGCCGATCACGACGCGCTCGGGGGTGAGGAGCACGACCAGGTTGGCGATCCCGATCCCCAGCCAGCGACCGACCTCGGCGAGGCCGTCCATCGCCCGTGCATCGCCGGCGGTCGCACGCCGGACTGCCTCCTCCACGCTGCTCGTCCCGCAGAGGGTCGCGATGCGGTCGGCGCGCGCATAGGCCTCCAGGCAGCCGCGGTTGCCGCAGGTACAGGGGAGGCCCTCCGGCTCGAGCGTCTGGTGCCCGATCTCCCCGGCCGCGCCGTCGAGCCCGAGGTGGATGCGGCCGGCGATGGCGACCGCCCCGCCGACCCCGGTGCCGAGCGTCAGACCGACCATCGTGCGGGCCCCCCTGGCAGCCCCCACGCGAAGCTCCGCGAGGCCGAACGCCCGCGCGTCGTTGATCAGCGCGGTGGGGAGGCCGGTGGCCGCGCGGACCGGCGCCGCGACGGGACGACCCGCCCAGTCCCCCGGCACGTTCGGCAGGAAGCGCGTCCTGCCCGTGCCCGGGTCGTACGCACCGGGCACGCCGATGCCGATCGTCGAGACGGCGGGATGCCCGTGGATGATCCCGCCCGCGACGTCGCCGAGCTGGGCGACGGTCGCGTCGGCGCCGCCGGACACGTCGGTCGGGAGCTGCCCGCGGTCGATCGCGCGCCAGCCGTCCGGGCCGTGTTCGACCACGCTCCACTTGAGGTTGGTCGCCCCCAGGTCGAGCCCGAGGTGAACGCTCACGGCTGCCGTTCGCCGGAGTGGAGGGCGTGCCAGACGCGCTCGGGCGAGAGCGGGAGGTCGCGGATGACCGCGCCGGACGCGTGGCGGACCGCCGCGGCAACCGCCGGCGCGACGCACAGCAGCGCTCCCTCGCTCATCCCCTTGGCCCCGTACGGGCCGGGCCCGTCGGCGTTCTCCACGATCTCGCTGTGCAGCTCGAGCGGCAGGTCCATGCTCGTCGGGATGCGGTAGTCGATCGCGCCGAGGTTCCGGATCCGGCCCCCGTCGTCGAAGATGTACTGCTCCATGAGCGTGTGGCCGAGGCCCATGATCGCCGCGCCCTCGTCCTGGGCGCGCACCTGCAGCGGGTTGATCGCCCTCCCGACGTCCGAGACGGTGACGTGGCGGACGAGCGTCACGTCGCCCGTCTCCGCGTCGACCTCGGCCTCGACCGCGGTGCAGTTGAACTCCCAGAAGGCGGCGCTGCCGCCGAGCGGGTGGCCGGGCTCCTCCTCCTTGCGCATCTCCCCGTTGCCGATGAGTTCGCCGCCCAGCCGGCCGAGGCCCCGCCGCAGGACGTCGAGCACCGGCAGCTCGCGGTCCGGCAGGCGCACGGTTCCGCGCTCGACGACGATCGACGCCTCGTCGATGCCCTCGATCCGGGCGGCCATGGCGCGGAGCCGGCCCTGGATCTCGCGGCACGCGCGCAGGACCGCCGTACCCATCAGGACGGACGAGCGGCTCGCCGAGGTCTGCGCGTCGTAGGGCACGACCGCGGTGTCGCCCATGACCACGGTCACCCAGTCGAGGGGCGCCCCCAGCTCCTCGGCCGCGATCTGGGCGAAGATCGTGCGGGCGCCCTGGCCCATGTCGGAGGTGCCGGCATGGACGACGACGCTGCCGTCGGCGAGCAGGCGGACCGTCGCGTACGACAGGCCGGTGGTCGGTCCCGACTTGATCCCGATGGCGAGCCCGCGGCCGCGGCCCGGCGGGACGGGGTCGCCCCACCCGATCGCGCGGGCGGCGGCCCGGACGGTCTCCTCCCACCTCCCGTCGGCCGGGGTGTCGAACGGGATGAAGGCCTCGCCCGGGCGGGCGAGGTTGCGCAGGCGCAGCTCCAGGGCGTCGATCCCGAGTGCCCGCGCGGCCTCGTCGATGTTCGACTCCACGGCCCAGTTGACCTGGGGGTTGCCGAAGCCGCGGAACGCGGTCGAGGGGGGCGTGTGGGACAGGATGCTGCGCCCCACGACGCGCGCGGCCGGGATCCGGTACGGGCCGCAGGCCGGGTAGCTGCCCTTGCTCACGACGCGGTCGGCGATGTCCGCGTACGCGCCGATGAGGTAGTCCGCGGCGACGTCCTGGAACGCGAACGTCCCGTCGGCGTGCATGCCGGTGCGGACGCGCACCCGGGCCGACGCGCGGCGGACGGCCTGGAACGTCTCCTCCAGGCTGAGCACCAGGCGCACCGGCCGGCCGGCGCGCAGCGCCATGAACGCGACGAGCGGCTCGTACTTCGCGTGCTGCTTCCCGCCGAAGGCGCCGCCGGGATCGGGCGCGACGACGCGGACCCTGGAGAGGGGGAGCCCGAGGAGGCGGGCGAGGACCCGCTGCAGCCAGTACGGGTGCTGGATCGTGCTCCACACGACGATGCCGTCCTCGTCCGGCGCGGCGATGAACGCGTGCGGCTCGATCGCGAACTGGGTGACCATCGGGAACGTGTAGACGTGCTCGACGACGACGTCCGCCGGCGCGGCGTCCACGTCGCCCCAGGCGACCCGGTGCTCGCGCAGCACGTTGGTGCCGGCCAGCGGGTCGCCCGGGCGCAGTGCCGCGTCCTGCACCAGGGGGGCGGCGGGGTCGAGGGCCCCGTCGATCGTGAAGACGGCCGGCAGCTCCTCGTACTCGACCCGGACGAGCCGCGCGGCCGCCTCCGCGGCGTCGCGCGTCTCCGCCGCGACCGCGGCAACCGGCTCGCCGTGGTACTTCGTCTCGCCGGCGGCGAGCACCGGCCGGTCCTCGAACTGTGGGCCGAAGCGGGGGACGGGCTGGGGCAGGTCGGCGGCCGTGATCGCCAGCCGCACGCCCGGCACCGCGAGTGCCGGACCCACGTCCACCGAGCGGATGCGGGCCCGGGCGCAGTCGAGGGTGACGAGCTTCGCGTGGAGCTCGTCCGGGAGGTGGATGTCGGCGACGTACGCCTGGCGGCCCGTCACGCGATCGTGCCCGCCGCCGCGCGGGGCCGCCGCGCCGACGCCGTCGGCCCTCATCGCCCGCCCTCCGCCGCGACGTCCAGGATCGCCTCGGTGATCTGCTCGTAGCCCGCGCAGCGGCAGAGGTTGCCCGCCATCGCCTCCTGCACCTCGGGGAGCGTCGGATGGGGGTTGGCGTCGAGCAGCGCCTGCGCCGACAGCAGCTGGCCGGGGATGCAGAAGCCGCACTGCGCCGCGCCCTTCTCGAGGAACGCCTCCTGCAGCCGGCTCAGCCGGCCGTGGCCGGCCAGGCCCTCGACCGTCAGCACCTCGGCGCCGTCGGCCTCCACGGCCAGCACCAGGCATGCGTCGACCGTGCGTCCGTCGACGAGCACGGTGCAGGCGCCGCACTCCCCGACGAGGCAGCACTCCTTGGCGCCGGTGAGACCGAGATCATCCCGGAGCACGTCGAGCAGCGTGTGGTGGGGAAGGACCGCAAGCGCGCGCTGCCGCCCGTTGACCGCGAGCCGGATCGGGATCGCGCCCTGTGCGCCCCGTGCTTCCTCGTTCACCTCGTCCATGCCGTTCACGTTCATCCCTCGGCGAGCCGCGTCAGCGCCGTCGCCACGGCGCGCATGCCCAGGACCCGCAGCATCGCGAGCCGGTACTCGGGGCTCGCGCGCATGGAGCGCGGGGACGGGCTGGCCGCGGCGAGCATCCCCTCGAGCACCGCCGACCTGGCGGCATCCGACGCCCGCGCGTCGGCGAGCACGCCGCTCTCGTCCACGGCGAGCACCGGGCGCGGGCCGACGCTGCCGTACGCGAGCCGGGTGACCCCGTGCTCGTCGACCAGGCAGCTCAGCGTGACGGACGCGAGGTCGTGCCCGCGCCGGCGGGTGCGCCGGAGGTGGACGGAGGCGGCGCGGGACGTGGGCAGCGGCAGCTCGATGGCGGTCACCACCTCCCGCGGGTCGAGCGTCGTGTGGCCCGAGCGCACGAAGAACGCGTCGATGGGGATGCGGCGCGCGCCGGAGGGCCCGGCGGCCACCACGGTGGCGTCGTACACGAGCAGCGCCGGCGCGGTGTCCGCGGCGGGGGAGGCGTTGCAGATGTTCCCCGCCAGCGTCGCCCGGTTGCGGATCTGCACCGAGCCGATGACCGAGGCCGCCTCGGCCAGCGCGGCGAAGTGGTCCCGGATGCGGGGGTCGGCGGCGATGTCCGTCATGACGGCGGTCGCGCCGATCGTGAGGGTGCGGCCGTCCTGGCCGATCCCGGGCTCGAGCTCCGCGACGCGCTTGACGTCGATCACCGCGCGGGGGCGGAGGCTCCCGTCGCGGAGCCGGATGATCAGGTCGGTGCCGCCGGCCAGGAGACGGGCGTCCGGCCCATGGCGGGACAGCAGCGCGACGGCGTCGGCCAGCGTCCCCGGCCGCTCATAGACGAAGGCGTGCATCCGCTCGGCGCTCCGGGCTCACAGCACCCGGTCGACCTCGTCCATCAGCTCCTGGGGGGTAGCCGCGCGGACGAAGTAGAACGGTCGCTCGGAGAAGCGCGCCACGAAGCCCGCGCGCTTGCGGCGCAGGCCCTCGGCGTCGACGATCGGCATCGGGAAGGCCGGGGCGAGGAGCTCGTTGAGCAGGAAGTAGTTCTGCAGCGAGTGGAGCGTCTGGAACTGGCGCTCGAAGGGGATCATCTCCGCCAGCGTCGCGTCGAAGTTGCCGTCGATCGCCGGCACCACCACGATGTCCACATCGCTCGGCTCGGCGTAGATCTCCCACGACGGCATCTCGCCGAAGAACTTCTGGACGCCCCGCTCGGGCGCCGCCTTGTCCGCCCGCTCGGTTCCCTCGGTGCGCTTCTTGATGAACGGCGCCTTCGACCCCATGACCGCGCAGCCGCTCTCGTCGACGACCGTCGTCTCGGTCGAGACGAGGAGCCCGCCGCGCCGGCACGCCTCGATCTGCCCCATCGACTTGCCGTGGTTGGACTCGCCGCCGAGGAACATCACGGTGCGGCCGCGGTAGCGTGCCGCCGACGCGTGGAAGGGGTGGAGGCCGGCCTCTTCCATCCGGAGCGCGAGCAGCGCCACGATGACTTTCTGGATGGGTCCGGCCGGCCAGGGCCCCGTGAACGTCATGCGCCGGCCGTCGTACGAGATGTCCTTCCCTCCGTCGACGCGCCAGACGATGTCCGCCTCGGGAAGCGTCACGGCCGGCTCGAGCCGCACGTCGGCCAGCCGGTAGTTGAGGAAGTTCATGTCGTCGAGCACGTGCTCGCGGGCCTCGCCGCCGATGACGTCGACGCGCAGGCGCGCGGTCCCCGCCGACATCTCCTCCGACAACCGAACCGCTTCGTTCATCTGTCCCTCGCTGGGCCGTTGTGTCCGCGTCGCGCGATCGGGGGCCGCGACTTCCCGTTGCCGCCCGTTCCGGGCGGATGCAGGGACGGGCATCCGCGGCGCCCGCCCCGGGTTGATGGCCTAGACGCTCCCGCGCCCCGTCGGCGCGAGCATGTCGGCGATCGGCTCCATCGGCGACAGGGCGCCGCCGTCCTCGTCCGGCAGCCCGCCGCCCACGGGGAAGCCCTGGTCGTAGCCGGCGTCGAACGTGGAGCCCGCGATCTCGAAATGGCGCCGGATCGCGGCCTCGGCCTGCGCGGCGTCCCGCTGGCGCAGTGCCTCCAGGATCGGCGCGTGGAGGTCGGCGGCCGCGACCGCGTCCACGCCCGGCGCGGCGAGCGTGATGTACGTGCGCGCCACCGGGACCAGGAAGCGCCAGACGCGGGCGAGCGTGTGGTTGCCCGTGATCTCGATCAGGCGTGCATGGAACCGGCCGTCGACGACGGCCTCGGCATGCCGGTCGCCGGCGGCCGCGGCCTTCCGCATCGCGTCGATGTAGCCCTGCAGCTCGTCGAGATCGGCGTCGCCGATCCGCTCCAGCGCCAGCCGCGCGCCGAACGCCTCGAGTTCCGCCCGCACGCCGTACGCCTCGAGCAGCTCGGCCTTGCTCGGGCTGCGGACGCTCGCGCCGCGGAACGCGGCGATCTCGACGATGCCGAGCGCCTCGAGGTCGCGCAGCGCCTCCCGGACGGGTGCCTGGCTCACGCCGAGCTCGCGGGCCACGCGCGACTCGACGATCCTGGACCCGGGTGGGTACCGGCCGGAGAGGATCGCCCGCAGCAGGTGGTCCTCCACCTGGTCGCTGAGGACGTCCCGGGTGATCTGCGACATGCGCGCTCGACTCCCTCGCCTACAGGCCCAGGAGGTCGTTCCTGGGCTGTGCCGCCGCCTGGACGACCTCGACCACGCCGGTCGTCCCGTTGACGCGGACGCGATCGCCGGTGCGGATGACCCGGGTCCCCGAGGACGTGCCGACGACGGCCGGGATGCCGAACTCGCGCGACAGGACGGCGGGGTGCGACGTGGTCCCGCCGGCGTCGGTGACGAGGCCGACGATCTTCGTGAAGAGTACGACCCAGGCCGGGTTGGTCATCTGGCAGACGACCACCTCGCCGGATCGCACCTCGTCGAACTGGTCCTCGCGGAGGACCACGCGCGCGACGGCCTCGACGACCCCGGGCGATCCCGCGATCCCGGTGACCTGGCCGACCGTGTCCGACGGCTTCCGGTAGAACTTGTCGGGGAACCCCCAGTTGGTGAGGTAGGGGAAGGCGAGCTGGCTGGGGGTGGCGGTGCCGATCCAGTCCCGCGGGCGCACCGCGTACGCCTGCTCGCGCTCGGCCCGGCGCTCCGCCGCCATGGCCCGCGCGTCGAAGACGGACGGGTTGCCGATCAACTCGCGCAGCTCGTTGTAGTGCAGGAACATCACGTCGTCGGGGGCGTCGAGGACGCCCTGCGCGACGAGTCTCCGCCCGATCGCCACGAGCACCAGGCGGACGTGCGCGTTCGCGCCCTGGTCGATGTAGAAGTGGTGGTCGGGCGTGAGCGGCGCCATCCTCAGGTTGATCTCGTTCGCCGCCCGCATCGCCTCGCGCGGCTCGCCCTCGAGCCCCTCGAGGATCTCGGCCGAGGCGCGCTCGATGTCGGCCCGCATGGCCGCGATCGTGGAGGGGTAGTCGTAGTCGGTGTCGATGTAGCCACGCACCGTCTCGATCACGGGCTCCATCTGCTCGCGGACGGTGGGGAACACGAACTCGTGGCTCCAGACGGCGTGCCAGCCGAACTCGCGCTGGTACGGCTCGACCCGCTCGCGGATGAACCGCTCCCCGCGCTCGGTGCCGCGCAGCGCGGCGACGATCTCCGGCGCGGTCTCGTGCCGGAAGGCCGCCGCCAGCGCGGGATCCGAGACGACCTCCTGCTTCATCTTCCAGAGGGCCTCGATCGAGTCCCAGTTCCGGTCGTGGGCGGAGTTCTGGAGCCGCCCGAGCAGCGCCTCGTCGATCTCGCCGCGGGTGCGCTGCGCCACCGCGCGCAGGTTGAGCGTCGCGGAGAGCTGTGCGAAGTTCAGCATCCAGTGGATCTTCCAGTGCCGGTCGTGGACGTCGATCGCGTCCTCGAGCAGGCAGGCGAGGTCGGGCAGGCCAAGCTCGTCCTGGGCGTCGAGCCGCTCCTCGAGGTAGGCGAAGTTGCGCTGCATCTCGGGCACCAGCCGGTCGCGCCACCAGTCCGCGAAGTGGGCGCCGTACACGGGCAGGACCGCGTCGAGGTAGGCACCGATCCGCTCCGCGTAGGCCGGGTCGAGCGGCACGCGCGCGCCGTAGCGAGCGCCATACTCCATCGTGTCCACCCTGACCGCCGGATCCGCCGGCACCGCCGCGGTGTAGAGGTACCCGTTGACCTTCTTGGTGATCCAGTCGCAGGCGAACGGCGTCCCGAACCGCCGGAACATGTGGTCGCAGGTCAGCCACCAGCCGCCGATGTCGTAGAACATCGGGCTCAGGGGGTGCGGGCAGTGCAGGTCGTCGTAGACCCAGAAGAGGTCCTTCTCGGTCTCCGTCGCCCACTCGATGGGGAACTCGTCGTCGCCCAGGAACTGGCCCAGCACTGGTTCGGTGCCCAACGCCATGTCGGTTCTCCCTGGTCTGTCGGCTCGGGCTGCGCCGCCGGGTTCGCCGGTCCGATGTGCCGCCGAACCCGGTCTCCGCGCGCGATCGCAGGGGGTCGGCGTCCCGTCCCCGCAGCCGGTGCGTCGCCCGCTCGCGATAATCGATAATCCGGCCGCAGTCTACTCCCGGGGTGACGAACGTCAAGGCGCAGGTTGCAGCGTCTGGTCGCGGTCATGCGGCGCCCGGAGGAGCGAGTGAGCCTGGTGTCTTGCGCCGCCTACCGATTATCGATTATTCTCGGGCCACTCGACCCGGTGGTCCCCCGCAGGGCCCGGAGGCTTCGATCTCGCGGGGCGGAGGCGGCCGCAGGGGGTCGGGCCGGCGAACCCGGGCCGGGTGGCGAGCGACGGACGTGAACGCGGAGGCTCCCATGACGATGGTCGACACGCCACTGCTGCGAACGTCGCGGATCGGGCAGACCGACTACTGGAACGACTCGTGCGCGGTCGACGAGCTCAGGTACGCGATCGAGCGCGGCGCAGTGGGCGGCACGACGAACCCGCCGATCGTCCTCGAGGTGCTGGGCAAGGAGCGGCCGTACTGGGTCCCGCGTGTCCGCGAGATGGCCGCCGTCCACCCGGCGTGGACCGAGGTGGAGCTGACGTGGGCTCTCGTGGAGGCGATGGCCGTGCGCGGCGCCGCCGAGCTCGCGCCCATCCACGCACGGGAGCACGGCCGGAAGGGGTGGCAGTCGATCCAGACGAACCCGGCCAACTACCCCGACGCCGGGCGAATGGTCGAGCAGGCCGTCCACTTCGCGAGCCTTGCCCCGAACCTCCAGGTCAAGATCCCGGCCACGGCCGCGGGGATCGTCGCGATCGAGGAGGCCACGGCGCGCGGCGTGAACGTCAACGCCACGGTCTCGTTCACCGTGCCGCAGGCGATCGCCGTGGCGGAGGCGATGGAACGCGGCCTGGACCGGCTGGCCGCCGCCGGTGGCGACCCCTCGCACCTGGCCCCGGTCGTCACGCTCATGGTCGGCCGCCTGGACGACTGGATGAAGGCGGTCGTGAACCGGGACGGCCTCATCGTCGACCCGCGCGCGCTCGACTGGGCCGGGATCGCCGTGTTCAAGCGCGCCTACGGCCTCTTCCGCGAGCGGGGCTACCGTGCTCGCCTGCTCGTGGCCGCC
>JAJYGK010000122.1 GCA_021790715.1 Chloroflexota bacterium | reverse complement strand
CAACCACATCTGGCACTGGGAATCCGGCGACCGCGACGCGGCGGACCGCGCCCTGGCCGGGTCCGACCTCGTCGTGCGCGAGGACATCTACATCCCGCGGATCCACGTCTCGTCGATCGAGACGTGTGGCTGCGTCGCCGACTGGGACCCGGTGCGCGAGCACCTCACCGTCCACATGACGACGCAGGCGCCGCACGCGATCCGGACCGTCTTCAGCCTCGTCTCGAAGATCCCCGAGCACAGGATCCGCATCAAGACGCACGACATCGGCGGCGGGTTCGGCGGCAAGGTGCCCGTCTACCCGGGCTACGTGCTGGCGGTGGTCGCGTCGCTGACGACGGGCCGCCCCGTGAAGTGGATCGAGGACCGCTCGGAGAACCTGCAGGCCGATTCGTTCGCGCGCGACTACCACGTCCGCTGCGAGCTGGGCACCACGAAGGACGGCAAGGTGACCGGGCTTCGCGTGAAGACGATCGCGGACCACGGGTACACGGACGCCGCCGCCGATCCCTCGAGGTTTCCGGCCGGCCTCTTCAACGTGATCACCGGGTCGTACGACATGCCGGCCGCGTTCGTGGAGGTCGACGGCGTCTACACCAACAAGCCGCCGGGAGGCGTGGCCTACCGCTGCTCGTTCCGTGTGACGGAGGCCGTCCACTCGATCGAGCGGATGGTCGACATCGCGGCGCACGAGCTGGGGATCGACCCCGCCGAGTTCCGCATGCGCAACTTCATCCGACCCGAGCAGTTCCCCTACCGCTCGGCGACCGGCTGGGAGTACGACTCGGGCAACTACCCGGCCGCCCTGCGCAGGGCGATGGAGCTCATCGACTACGAGGGGCTCCGCCGCGAGCAGGCCGAGAAGCGCGCCCGCGGCGAGCTGATGGGGATCGGCATCAGCAGCTTCACCGAGATCGTCGGCGCCGGGCCGTCGCACACCTTCGACATCCTGGGCATCAAGATGTTCGACTCGTGCGAGATCCGGGTGCACCCGACGGGATCCGCGATCGCCCGCCTGGGCGTGCAGTCGCAGGGCCAGGGCCACGAGACCACGTTCGCACAGATCATCGCCGAGGAGCTCGGCATCCCCGCCACGGACATCACGATCGAGGAGGGCGACACGGACACCGCCCCGTACGGGCTCGGGACGTACGCCAGCCGCTCGACCCCGACCGCGGGAGCGGCCACGGCGATGGCCGCGCGCAAGCTCCGCGAGAAGGCCCGGCTCATCGCCGCGCACCTGCTCGAGGCGAACCCCGACGACCTGGAGTGGTCGAACGGCAAGTGGAGCGTGAAGGGCTCGCCCGACCGCTTCAAGACCATCAAGGAGATCGCCTTCGCCGCCTACACGAACCACCCAGCCGGGATGGAGGCCGGTTTCGAGGCCGTCGACTACTACGACCCGCCGAACCTCACGTTCCCCTTCGGGAGCTACATCTGCGTGGTCGACATCGACCGCGGCACCGGGCAGGTGAAGGTGCGCCGGTTCGTGGCCGTGGACGACTGCGGGAACATCATCAACCCGATGATCGTGGACGGGCAGATCCACGGTGGGCTGACGATGGGCCTCGCGCCGGCGCTGTACGAGGAGATCTCGTACGACGAGAACGGCAACAACCTGGCCGGCACGTTCCTCGACTACCTGGTCCCCACCGCGCTCGAGACGCCGAGCTGGGAGACGGACAAGACGGTCACGCCGTCCCCGCACCACCCGATCGGTGCCAAGGGCGTGGGCGAGTCGGCGACGGTCGGGGCGCCCCCCGCGATCGCGAACGCGGTCGTCGACGCGCTCTGGCACCTGGGCGTCCGGCACGTCGACATCCCCATCACGCCGCAGAAGGTGTGGGCGATCCTGCGCGAGAAGGGGGTGCCGGCATAGACGTGTCGCGGGCGGCCGCGCCGGGCGGGTCCTCCGTCCTGGCACGTGCCGCGGAGCTCGAGGCCGACGGCGTGCCGTTCGCGCTGGCGGCGGTGGTGGCGGTGCGCCGGCCCACGTCGGCGCACCCCGGCTCGTGGGGCATCGTGCACCCGGACCGGTCGATCGAGGGCTGGGTCGGCGGCAGCTGCGCCCAGCCCATCGTCGTCCGCGAGGCGCTGCGCTCGCTCTCCGACGGGCAGCCGCGCCTCCTGCGGCTCTCGAAGGACGGGGGCTCCGGCGGCGAGCGGGCCGACGGCGTGCTGGAGTTCCTGATGACGTGCCATTCCGGCGGGACGCTGCAGGTGTACGTCGAGCCGCACCTGCCGCGGCCGGCGCTCTGGGTGGCCGGCGCGACTCCGGTCGCGACGGCACTGGCCGAGCTGGGCGGGGCGAGCGGGCTGGCCGTCTCGCTGGTCGACTCGGCGTCCGACCTCGCCGCGCTGCGGGCCGCCGCCCCACCGTACGTCGTGGTCGCCACGCAGGGCCAGTGGGACGAGGACGCGATCGCGTCCGCCCTGGGCCGCGACCCGGCCCCCGCCTACGTCGGGCTCGTGGCGTCCCCGACGCGTGCCGCCGCCGTGCGAGAGTACCTGCTCGGCGAGGGCGTGCCGGCTGAGCGCGTGGCGTGGCTCCGGGCACCGGCCGGTCTCGACCTGGGCGCGGAGACGCCCGGCGAGATCGCGCTCTCGATCCTGGCGGAACTCGTGCAGCTCCGGCGGTCCCGGACGGCGGCCCGGCCGGTCGGGCGGCCCGCCGGGCCCGCGGCCGAGCCGGAGTGGGCGGTGGAGCGGCACGAGGAGGCGCGCGTTCCCGGCCAGGCGGGCGACGACGCGGCCGGCCGGCAGGCGGCGTCGCCGGAGATCGTGCTGGTCGACCCGGTGTGCGGCATGACCGTTGACCCCAATGCGGTCCGCCACGTCGCCGCGCACGGCGGGATCACGTACGCGTTCTGCTGCGCGCCGTGCCGCTCGCAGTTCCTGAAACACCCGGAGGCGTTCGTGCCCGCCGCCGGCCCGGTCGCCGTCTGACGCGGGCGCCCGGCCCCACGCAAGGAGTCGAGATGCAGTTCTCCGGCAGCGTCGAGATCAGTGCCCCGCGGGACCGCGTCTGGGCGTTCGTGATCGACCCGAACCAGGTCGGGCCGTGCGGCCCCGGCGTGGAGTCGATCGAGGTGACCGACGCGACGCACTTCCGGGCGCGCGCGAAGGTCGGGGTGGGCTTCATCAGCGCCCGGTTCGTGGTCGACCTCGAGATGGTGGAGCAGATCCCGCCGGACCGCGCGGTGATCCGGGCCCACGGGCAGGCTCCCGGGAGCGCGGTGGACGCCACGGCGTCGATGGCGCTGCGCGACGGGCCCGACGGATCGACCGTCATGGACTGGTCCGCCGACGTGCTGGTCGCCGGCACGATCGCCTCGGTCGGGGCGCGCCTCATCGAGGGCACGGCGAACCGCATGATCGGCCAGACCTTCGATTGCATGCGCGCGCGGCTCGAGGAGGCCGGCGCGCTCGTTTCCGGCTGATGATGCAGACTGGCAAGCGATGATCGACGAACTCCCCCGCGACCGGCTCGGACGCCGACTCCACGACCTTCGCATCTCCGTCACGGACCGCTGCAACTTCCGCTGCACCTACTGCATGCCGAGCGAGATCTTCGGCCGGGACTACGCCTTCCTGCCCCGTGCCGAGATCCTCACGTTCGAGGAGATCACGCGCCTGGCCCGCCTCTTCGTCGGCCTGGGCGTGCGCAAGCTGCGCCTGACGGGCGGCGAGCCGCTGGTGCGCCGTGACCTGCCGGATCTCGTGGCGAAGCTGGCGGCGATCGAGGGCGTCGAGGACATCGCGCTCACCACGAACGGCGCCCTGCTCCGGGCGCAGTCCCGTTCCCTCCGCGAGGCGGGCCTGCGGCGCGTCACGGTGAGCCTGGACTCGCTCGACGACGCGGTCTTCGGAGCGATGAACGGCGTCAGGTTTCCGGTCGCGCGCGTCCTCGACGGGATCGCGGCGGCCCGGGAGGTTGGGCTCGCGCCCGTCAAGGTCAACATGGTCGTGAAGCGCGGGGTCAACGAGGAGAGCGTGCTGCCGATGGCGCGGTACGCACGCGCGCACGGCCTCACCCTGCGCCTGATCGAGTTCATGGACGTGGGCCAGTCCAACGGCTGGCGGCTGGCCGACGTCGTCCCGGCGGCCGAGCTCGTCGAGCGGATCGCGGGCGAGTTCGCGCTCGAGCCGGTCCCGCCCGCCTACCCGGGAGAGGTCGCCACGCGCTGGCGCTACGCGGACGGCGCGGGAGAGATCGGCATCATCGCGTCGGTGAGCCAGCCGTTCTGCGGCGCGTGCACCCGCGCGCGGCTGTCGGCGAAGGGCGAGCTGTTCACCTGCCTCTTCGCGGCCTCCGGCACCGACCTGCGGGCGCTGCTCCGCGGCGGCGCGTCGGACGACGAGCTCGTGGCCGCGATCGCGGGCCGGTGGCGGGCGCGCGGCGACCGGTACTCCGAGCTGCGATCGGCCGAGACCACCGGGTTGCGCCGCGTCGAGATGTTCGCGATCGGCGGCTGACCGGCCGACCGGATCCCTCAGCCCGGCGTGCCGGCCGGCGAGCGCTCCCCGATGAACGCCTGCACGCGCCGCCAGGCATCCGCCGATTCCGCCGCGAACTCCGTCGCCTTCCGGTCGAAGAAGCTGTGGGGCGCCCCCGGGTAGGTGTGGAGCTCGTGCGGCACGCGGGCATCGGCGAGCGCGCGGTCGAACTGCGCCACGGACGATTCGGGAATGCTCTGGTCCGCGCCGCCGAAGAGGCCGAGGATCGCGCCGTGCATGTCGGCGGCGAGGTCGGCCGGTGCCGGCGTGTCGCCGAAGCGGTGCGGTCCCACGGGGACCCCGTAGAAGCCGATCGAGCCGGCGAACCGCGGCCGCCGCCAGGTCGCGGCGAGGAACGCGAGGCGGCCGCCGAAGCAGAACCCGATCGAGAAGAGGGCACGCCCCGGCGCTGTCTCGTCGAGGCGCGCCGCCCCGGCCGAGATGTCCGCCGACAGGTGCTGCCAGCGCGTCTGCCGGAGGTGCTCGGCGTACGGGAAGTCGTCGGGCCGGTCGCCGGTCCCCGCGGTGCGCGCGAAGTAGTCGATGGCGAGCGCGTCGACGCCCGACTCGGCGAAGCGGAGGGCGAGCTCCTCGTAGTAGGCGTGCAGGCCCCTGGCGTCGGGCAGGATCAGGATCGCCGCGCGGGACGACCCGTCGCCGGCGAGGGCCTCGAAGGCGCGCACCGGGGTCCCGTCGGTCGATGCGAGCTCGAAGGAGCGGTGGTCGTGCGCGCCGCCGGCCATCGGCGGGATCGGTGGCCTGTCGTGCGGATCGAAGCACATTGGATGGGACGCCTCCTCGTGCATGGGTGCCGGTGGCCGTCATCGCCGCAGTGCAGGCGGCGGGGCGCCGTCAGGTCGTGTCCGGTGCGTCGAGCGCGTCGATGTCGGCCGGGTCGAGCCGCCAGGTCGCGGCCTGCACGTTCCGGTGGACCTGCTCCGCGCTGCTGGCGCTGGCGATGACGGTCGAAACCTCGCGGCGGGCGAGGAGCCAGGCGAACGCGAGCTCGCCGACGGCGTGCCCGCGATCCGCGGCGAACCGCTCGAGCCGTTCCAGGCGGTCGAAGTTGGCCGGGGTGAGCACGCGCTGCGCCCGCGGGCTCTCGCCCAGGCGTGCGCCGGGCGGCGTCGAGTCGCGCCGGTACTTGCCGGTCAGGAACCCCGACTCGAGCGGGAAGTACGGGATGAACCCGAGCCCGAAGGCGCGGCAGGCGGGCAGCACCTCGCGCTCGACGTCTCGCGCGAGCAGGTTGTAGTGGTCCTGCGCCGAGATGGGGCGGACGAGGCGCTCCACGCGCGCCGTCCAGTCCGCGTCGGCCATCTGCCAGGCCGCGTAGTTGCTGTAGCCGGCATACCGGATCTTGCCCGCGCGCACGAGGTCGTCGAGGGCGCGCAGCGTCTCCTCGATGGGCGTGGCGGGATCGGGGCCGTGCAGCTGGTACAGGTCGATCCAGTCGGTGTCGAGGCGGCGCAGGCTCTCCTCGACCTCGCGCACGATCCATCTCCGGGACGTGCCCTGCTCGAGGCGCGACTCGCCCATCGGGAAGCCGACCTTGGTCGCCAGGACGACATCCCGGCGCCGCGACCCGAGCAGCTTCCCGAGCGTCGCCTCGGAGGCGCCGTGGCCGTACACGTCGGCGGTGTCGAGGAAGGTGACGCCGAGCTCGAGCGCCCGGTCGAGCACCTCGCGTGAGCGTGCCTCGTCCAGGCGACTCCCGAAGTTGTTCGTGCCGAGCCCGACCTCGGACACCACCAGGCCCGAGCGCCCCAGGCGACGGTATTCCACGCTGCACCCCCATGCTCCGCCCCGATCCTCGCACAGGATCGGCCTCGACCGCTTGCACAGTGCCGCGGCTGGTCCCCGAGGGTGTTGCACCGGGCCGTCGGGCGGGACACCGCTCCTGGCCGGGGACGGCCGCGCGCCGCCGGGGCGCGACGGGCCCGTGTCGGGGCGGCGCCGGCGCCGTCAGTGGCAGCGCAGCCCGGCTGCCGGCGGCGTCAGGTCGATCAGGTAGGTGTCGACGGCCGACGAGACGCACGAGCTGACGGGGTAGGCCGTGTGTCCCTGGCCCACGCGCGTCACGAGCACGGACGATGCGATCTGCCGTGCCACGGCCTGGGCCCACGCGTACGGCGTTGCCGGATCGCCGGTCGAGCCGACCAGCACGATCGGCGGGGCTCCGGGGGCGGCCAGCGGCCCGGGCGTCCGGACGGGCGGGACGGGCCAGTACGCGCACGGCAGGTCGTTCAGCGCGAGGAGCCGGCCCACGCGCGGGGCGAACCGCACGAACTGCGCGGCCATCGCCGTGTACGCGGCGGGGTCGCGCGGCGAGGGCCAGTCCAGGCAGGTCACGGCGTCGTACGCGTCGATGAGGTTGGAGTAGGACCCGTCGGGGTTGCGGCCGCGGAGCGGGTCGCCGAGCAGGAGCAGGAGGCTCGCGTCGCCGGCCCGTGCCTCGGCAAGCGCCTGGGCCAGGACCGGCCACGCGGCCTGCGCGTAGAGCGACTGCATGACCCCTTCCCACGCCTGCGTGGGCCCGACCGGCTCGCGATTGCCGAGACGGGGCGTCGGGATCGGGTGCTGATCGATCCGCCGCATCAGCGCGTCGAACGCGGGTCCAGGCGCACCCCCCGAGTGGAACGGGCAGGAGGCATGGGCCGCGCAGTCCGCGAGGAACGCGTCCAGCGATGCCTCGAACCCGCGCGCCTGGCCGGCCCGGAGCTGCTCCTCGTCCAGCGCGGGATCGATCACCCCGTCGAGCGCCATGGCGCGGATCCGGGTCGGGAACAGCGACGCGTATTCCTCGCCGATGAGGGTGCCGTAGGAGAAGCCGAGGTACGTCAGCTTCGTGTCACCGACCGCCGCCCGGATCTCGTCCAGGTCGCGTGCCACGTCGATGGTCGCGACCCAGGGGAGCAGGGCCGCGTTGCGTGCCCCGCACTCTGTCGCGAACGTCTTCGCGCCGCTCTCCAGGTTCGCGAGCTCGGCCGGCGTGTCGCCGGTGGCGTCCGCGGGGATGAAGTGGTCGAGGTTGTCGACGCAGCGGATGGGGGTGCTGGCCCCGACGCCGCGCGGATCGAAGCCGACGATGTCGAAGCGTGCCAGGAGCGTCCGCGGGAAGAGCGTGGACGCCCCCTGCCGGACGAAGTCGACGCCGCTCTCGCCGGGTCCGCCCGGGTTGACGAGGAGGGATCCGATGCGGTGCGCCGGGTCCGAGGCCGGCAGCCGGATCAGGGCGAGGCGGACGGTGGGTCCCGTCGGGTCCGCGTAGTCACGGGGGACGTCCACGATCCCGCACTGGAACCCGCCCCCGCAGTCGCTCCAGCTCACGGGAGTCGCCGGGGCGAGAGTCGGTGCCGGGGTCGCGGTCGCCGGCACGGCCGTCGACGTCGCGGCGGATGCCGGGACGGAGGGGCCCGGAGTCGCCGTGGGCCCGGGCGTCCGGACGGCGGATCCGCACGCGGTCGCGAGGAGGCTCGCCGCGAGTGCGGCGGCGAGCCAACGGGAGCGGCGGCGGGCTGCGCCACCCGGCATGCGCGGACTCTACGGGATCGTCGGGGTGCCGTGCACTGCCCGTTCGCCGGGCCGGGGCGCTGCGGCGCGTGTCGGTTGCGCAGTCGGTGCGCCCGGCGGTCAGTCGAACCCGTAGTCGACGAGGTCGCGCAGGCGCTCGACCTTCGAGAGGAGCGGTCGCGGCGAGACGCGCAGCAGCTGCTGCAGCTCGTCGTCAAGCGTGCGGACCGCCTCGTCCGTCGCGGCGCTCACCGCGCGCTCGAGCCCGTCCGCCAGGAGCTCGCGCTCGAGCGGTGAGAGCCCATCGGGGCCGGCCGGGCCGAGCGAGTCGAACACGAGGTCGTACAGCGCCTCCCGGATGCGCTGCCGCGCGTCCGGGGCCATCACGGGTACGCGCACGGCCGGTCGGGTGACGATCCTGGTCATCGCCGCCTCCTTGGCCGCGGGCAACGCCCGGGCCAGCCTGTACCCCCCGAACCGAGCGACAACGGCGGGCCGGCGTCCGTGCGTCTGTGCGGGCCCGCGGGGCACATGCTAGGGACGGGGTGCCGCGGTTCGCATAACGGGCCCCTTTCAGGTTGGGTGCCGGACGAGACGGGTGCTCCACACCCCGTTGGTCGATCCGCGTGCCCCTGTGCCGGTTCCCCCGGGATCGCCGTCCAGCAGCCGCGCCGGCGCGTGGTCGCTGAGGGACGTCCCGCCCGGGAGGCGGTCGAGGCGCCGCAGGTCGCGCCGGGAGAAGGGCGAAGGGTGCTCAAGGGAGGGTGCGAGGCACGTCGGAGGCGCGGATCGGCGCCATACAGGCGCCATACATCCGTCTCGCGCGTCAGGCCCCCGGCTCCCAGGCCCAGGCGGATCCCCGCCGCACGATGTGTCCGAGGCTCGGGAACGGGTCGAAGTGGAACGCCAGCACCAGGCTCGAGTTAGCCACTGCGCGCTCGCAGAGCATCCGCTTCGAGGCGATCGCGGCCACGGGGTCGATGTCGAAAACCGGGTGCCACGCGGGATGCTCGAGGTGCATCGGGTGCAGCGCGGCGTCCGAGATGTACAGCAACTCGACGCCGTCCGACTCGAGGACGACCGCGACGTGCCCGGGCGTGTGACCGGGCGTCGGGAGGAGCCGGATCCCCGGTGCGATCTGCGCGTCCCCCTCCACGAGGTCGAGCCGGTCCCGGAGGGGCGGCAGGTTCCGCGTCGCGATGCACGCGAATGCCTCCGGCATGCGCGCCAGGACGGCGGGGTCGGTCCAGAACGCCCATTCGGCGCGCGTCATGACGTGCGTCGCGTTGCGGTAGACCGGCAGCCCGTCGTCGCCGGTGTTGCCCCCGATGTGATCCGGATGCCCGTGCGTGAGGACCACGACGTCGATCTCGTCGGGCGCCACGCCGGCCGTCGCCAGGCTGTCGCGAAGCCGGCCGACGCCGGGATCCCACCCCGCGCCGCCCGTGTCGAGCAGCACCCTGCGCCCGCCGGTCTCGACGAGCAGGCACGTGTAGGGGGAGGGGATCGACGCCCCGTCGAGGCCGTGCGACGCGAGTGCAGCCGCGAGCTCGTCCGCGGCCGCGTTGGCGACGTAGCGCTCGGCCCGGTAGTGGTACGTCCCGTCGTCCAGCGCCGTGCACTCGAGATCGCCGACGCGGAACCGGTGGAACCGACCCGTCATCGCATGCCTTCCTCGTTCACCCGGTGTGCCAGGCGCTCGCAGCCGGAGAGACGAGGAGACCACGGAGGCGTCGATCCGTGCCTCGACGACCCCGTGGTCCCTGCCGACCCCCATCCGGTGCGGACGTCAATCCGGCCCCGGCGCTGGTACCGCCCATCACCTCACTGTGTGCGGCCGCCGTTCCCTCTGCGTTCC
>JAJYGK010000103.1 GCA_021790715.1 Chloroflexota bacterium | reverse complement strand
CGCGTTGCCCCGATCCCCTGCCCCGCCGCGGGCCTCGTGCCCGATGCCGCTCCCGACCCCGGCCCGCGGCCGCGTGCCCCGTCGCCGGAGGCGCCGACGCGCACCGGCGATTCCGCTCCGAACGCCCCGCGACGCCCAGTCCGGGGGCGCACCGGCGGGGATGCCGCGCCGGGCTCGGGGATCCGCGCCGTGCCGGGCGGGACGAGGTCGGCGAGGTCGGTCTCGACCCGCAGCCCGCCCGCCTCGAGCGTCGCGCGCGCCCGCGCCTCGTCGAGCGTGGTGATCCGGCCGGTCCAGCCGCCGCGCGCGTGCTGGGCCTCCATCCCGACCTGCCAGCGGACGGGCGGCGGAGGCGCGCCCGGGGCGCGCTCGATGGCGGGGATCCTCGCCAGTCGCTCCGCGAGCGACGCCTCCATCGCATCCAGGCGCTGCTGCGTGAGCGTCTCCCGTTCGAGCGACCGGCGGATCGTCCGCAGGTCGGCCTGCAGCTCCTCGACCAGCCGCTCGGCCTCGGCCCGCACCTGCACGGCCCGCTCCGCCTCCTCGCGCCTCACCCGGGCCCGCTCCTGCTCGGCGGCACGCTGGGCGTCCTTCGCCCGTGCCTCCGCCACCCGTGCGCGCTCGAGCGCGTCCGCCGTCTCGGCGCGCTGCCGGCGGATCGAGGCGAGCGTCTCCTCGAACTCGACCTGCGCGCGGCTGAGTCGCGAGCGCGCGTCTGCCACGAGCTCCGGCCGCAGGCCGAGCCGTTCCGCGATCGCGAACGCCTGGCTCGTGCCGGGCAGCCCGATCGTGACGTGGTACGTCGGGCTCAGCGTCTCCAGGTCGAAGTCGACGGACGCGTTCATCGCCTCGGGCGTGTTGTGCGCGTACGTCTTGAGCTCGGCGTAGTGGGTCGTGGCGGCGACGAGAGCGCCCGACCGGATGAAGTGGTCGAGCAGCGCCTGGGCCAGCGCCGAGCCCTCGGTCGGGTCGGTGCCGGCCCCCAGTTCGTCCAGCAGGACGAGCATGCCCGGGCCGGCCGCGTCGACGATGCGCACGATCGAGCGGAGGTGCCCGCTGAAGGTCGAGAGCGACTGGGCCACTGACTGCTCGTCGCCGATGTCGGCGAACACGTCGCGGAAGACGGGCAGGCGGCTGCCGGACTGGGCCGGGACGTGGAGTCCCGACTGGTGCATGAGGGCGAGCAGGCCGACCGTGCGCAGGGTGACGGTCTTGCCGCCGGTGTTCGGCCCGGTGACGACGAGCGCGGTGAACTCGCCGCCGAGCCGCACGTCGATCGGGACGACGGGCCCGGCGAGGCCGGGGTGGCGCGCGCCGAGCAG
This sequence comes from Chloroflexota bacterium, assembly GCA_021790715.1. GTDB lineage: Bacteria > Chloroflexota > Limnocylindria > Limnocylindrales > CSP1-4 > JAJYNJ01. Next base: position 8,644 of record JAJYGK010000103.1, on the reverse strand, counting down.
CTCGACCACGGGCGCACCCGAGGTCTCGGCGCGGATCGCATCCATCGTCGCGGCCAGGCGCCCCTTGGCGCCCCAGAAGTCGAACCGCGCGAGGGCGTCGAGCGTCGAGCGGAGCGCCGCGGCCTGCTGGCCGACGAGCCCCGAGAGGTGGTCGAGGATGCGCTCGATCTCCGCCTGCTCGGCCAGCTGGGCCTCGCGCCAGGCGTTGCCGAGCTCGACCGCGATCATCGGCTCGACGAAGACCGTCTGTCCGCTCCCCGACTGGTCGTGGATGATGCCGCGCACGCGCGACCGCGCGTCGGCCCGCACCGGCACGACGTACCGTCCGTTGCGCAGCGTGACGATCGGCTCCTGCAGCGCCCCGGACAGCTCGCCGCCGTGGACGAGCTCGTCGAGCCGCGAGCGCAGCCGGTCGAACGCGATGCGCACGGCGCGGCGCAGGCCGCCGAGGGCGGGCGAGGCGCCGTCGAGGATCTCGCCGGACGGGTCGATGCTGCGCTCGAGCGTCGCACGCAGCCCGGGCAGGGGCTGCAGCGAGCGGCCCAGCTCGCGGAGCAGCGGCCGTCGCTCCTCGGCCAGCGCGTCGGCCAGGCGGCCGGCGGCCTCGAGCGTGTCCCGGATCTCCAGCAGCTGGCCGGGGTCCAGCCGGCCGGCCCTCGCCGCCCGCTCGACCGCGTCGTGGATGTCGTGCGCGCCGCCGATCCCGGCGCCCGGGTGCTCGGACGCGAAGGCGCGCGCCTCGTCGGTCTCCTGGAGGCCGCGGGCGACGATGACGGGATCGTCCGACGGCAGCAGGGCCTCCGCCAGCCGCCGCGACGGCGGGAAGTTGGTCTGCTCCGCCAGGCGGGCGCGCACCGCGGGGAACTCGAGGACGAGCAGGGACTTGGGATCCATCAGCGGGGATGATGCCCGCCCGGGATCGACTCTGCAGGGTCGATCGGCGTCGGGCCGGCGAACGGGCGAGAGAGGGCCGGGCTGCCGGCCAGCCCGAAGCGGTACGGCAGGGCGGCCCACGCCTCGGCGTAGCCCACGTTGACGCGCGGTCCGACGAGGAGATCCCCGCGCGTCCCGCCGGGCCCCGCCTCGATCCACAGCGACGCGCTCCCGGTGAGGTCGCGTCCGCTGTCGGCGCCCGTGATGGCGAGCGCCTGGCAGAGGCGTCCCGGCCCTGACGCGAGGCGTGCCTCCGCGTCGTGCGGACGTCCGCGCCGGGCCCGCTGCCGCTCCGCGCCGGCGACGGGCAGGCCGGCCCGCACGAGCACCGCGCCCGCCGCCTGCTCGGGCGTGCGCGCCACCACGTTGAACGCCCAGTGCATGCCGTACAGGCGGTACACGTAGGCGTGCCCGGCAGCGCCGAACATCGGCGCCGTGCGTGCCGTGCTGCCGGCCCGCGCGTGCGACGCGCGGTCCTGCGGCCCGAGGTACGCCTCGGTCTCGACGATCTGCACCGCCAGCAGCTCGCCGTCCGGGGTGCGGCGGCACAGCAGCGTCCCGATCAGGTCCGGGGCCACGTCGAGCGGGGATCGTTCGAAGAAGGCGCGGGGCAGCGGCGGAGGACTCACGCCTCCGGCGGATGGATCGGGCACCCGGCTCTGCTCAGGCGTGCAGCGTCCGGACCGCCTCGGGGAGCAGCGGGCCGAGGAGCGAGAGCAGCCCGGGGATCAGGCCGCCGCGGGCCGCGTGGACGATCGCGGATCCGTTGAGCGCGTCGTACGCGCTCCGCATCCATCCCACGTCGCCCGTGGGCGGGTTGAGCCCGACGCCCCGGTAGTAGTTGTCGCCGGCGATCACGAGGGCCGCCACGATGAGCGCGGCCACGAGCACACCGAGCACCCCGCCCGCGATCTCGTCGACCACGGCGTAGCGCGCGGCCAGCAGCACGCGCTTGTAGTACGCCTGCACGGCGAGCGTCATGACACCGAGCAGGACGAGGAAGCTGCCCGCGAACGCGACCATGGCCGAGAACTCCACGGGCAGCCACGTCCAGTTCGAGGCCAGCCAGGCGCCCACCGGCGAGCGCAGGTAGGCCGCGACGATGAAGGCGACCAGGAAGACGCCGACGCCGAGCAGCTGCCGGAGCACGCCCTGCGTGTAGCCGATGAAGAACGCCAGCGCGAAGAAGACCACGAGCACGCCATCGGCGAGCGTCAGGCTGCCGATGAAGCCGGCCAGGTCCACGGACACTCCTGTGCTGTTCGTCCCGCGCCCGTAGGGTAGCAGCGCGCCATGCGCCGTGCCACCCCCCGTGTCGGGCGGCCCGCCACCCTCAGGCCCGAATGTGCGCTCCCAGGCGCGTCCGCAGCGCGTCCACCACGCGCCCCACGGTCGCGTCGATCTCTTCGTCCGTGAGCGTCCGCTCGGGCGACTGGAGCGTCAGCCGGAAGGCGAGGCTGCGCTCGCCGGGCGCGAGGGGCGCCCCGGCATACACGTCGAACAGGCGCAGGGTCCGCAGGAGCGGCGCCGCGGCGTCGCGGACCACGCGCTCCACCTCGCCGGCCGCCGTCCCGTCGCCCACCACGATCGCCAGGTCCCGCTCCACGGCCGGGACCCGCGGGAACGGCACGTAGCGCCGCACGGCGGGGATGGCGGCCTGCAGCACGTCGAGATCGAGCAGCGCGACCGCGACGTGTGTCGAGCGCACCTCCGCCGCCTCGAGATACGCCGGGTGCGGCTGGAAGACACGCCCCAGGACTGCGTCCACGCCGCCGTCCGGGCCCGCCACCAGGAGCGTCGCGGTGCGTCCGGGGTGCTCGTACGACGCGACCGTCCCGGGCCGCGCGGCCGTCGGACGCAGCGCTCCGAGGCGCGCGCACAGCGCCGTCACGAGGCCACGGACCTCCCACAGGTCCGCGGGCCGGGCGGCCTGGTTCCAGGCCACGCCCGCCTGGTCGCCGGCGAGCAGGATCCCCAGCACGGCGCGTTCGACCGGGACGCCGTCGACGAGGTCGTGGACGTGCCCGATCTCGAACAGCGACAGGTCCACGCGGCGCTGTCGCTCGTTCTCGACGAGGACGCGGACGAGCCCCGGCAGGAGCGAGCGACGCAGCTGCGAGTGCTCGGCCGAGAGCGGGTTCGTCACCCGGATCGTCGCCGGGTCGTCGCCCGCGATGCCGATCCGCTCGTGGTCGAGCGGCCCCACCAGGGCGTGGGTGACGACCTCGTCCAGACCGCGGCCGGCAAGCGCGTCGCGCACGTCGTCCACCGTCCGCCTCGGATCGGGCCGGTACTCCGGCATCGGCGTCTCGGGGAGGCGCCCCGGCACGCGGTCGTAGCCGAGCACGCGCGCGACCTCCTCGGTCACGTCGGCCTCGATCTCCATGTCGCGGCGGTGCGTGGGCACGATCGCGACCAGGGCCTCCGCGGCCGCGGCGCCATCGAGCGGGACGCCCGGGAAACCCGTCGCGACCGGGACGACATCGCCCGGCCGGGCGGGCTCGGTCCGCACGTCCACGCGCGCGAGCAGGTCGCGAATCGCGTCGACGCGGATGGTGGTCCCGAGGAGCCCGGAGACGCGGGACGGCCGGAACGGCAGGCGAGCCGGCTCGGGTTCGGCAGGCGCCGTGTCGACGCGTCCGGGCGCCACGCTGCCCCCCGCCCAGGCGGCCACGAGCTGCGCCACGCGGTCGGCGCCGATGCGCGCCAGGCGCGTCTCCTGGCCCTTCTCGAAGCGCAGGCTGGCCTCGCTGCGCAGCGCGTAGTGGTGCGCAGCGCGCCGGATCGCGACGGGATCGAAGACCGCCGACTCGATCACCACGGTGCGGGTCGCCATACCCACCTCGCTCGAGGCACCGCCCATGACCCCGGCGATGCTCAGCGGGCCCGCCGGGTCGGCGATCAGCAGCGTCTCCGGCGTCAGGTCGCGCACGACGTGGTCGAGCGTCTCCAGTCGCTCGCCGGTCCGGGCCGGGCGGACCACGATCCTGCCCCCGGCGATGCCGGCCGCGTCGAACGTGTGGGTTGGCTTGCCGAGCTCCAGCATGACGTAGTTCGAGGCATCGACGACGTTCGACACCGGTCGCACGCCGGCCGCGGTCAGCCGCGCCTGCACGCGCAGCGACGACGGGCCGACCGTGACGCCGTCGACCAGCCGCGCGACGAACCGCGGGCAGAGCCGCTCGTCGAGGACCTCCACCGCCACCCGCGACTCGACCGCCGGCCCTGTCTCCTCGAGCGCGATCTCCGGCCAGCGCACGCGGGCGCCCGTCGCCGCGGCCACCTCGCGCGCCAGCCCGATCAGCGAGAGCGCGTCGCCGCGATTCGGCTTGACGTCCACGTCGAGCACGACGTCGCCGAACAGGTCGGCCATCGCCACGCCCACCGGCGCGTCGGGCGGGAGGATCAGGATCCCATCCGCATCGGTCGTCAGCCCGAGCTCGTCGCCGGAGCAGAGCATCCCCTGGCTCTCGCGGCCGGCCATGCGGGTGACCTCGATGCGGCGGCCGCCGGGCAGGACGGCACCCGGAACGGCGACCGGCACGCGCTGGCCCGCGGCCACGTTCGATGCGCCGGTCAGCACCGTGAGGACGGGCTCGGCGGGCCCGGTCCGGACGGTCGTGACCAGGAGGTGGTCCGATCCCGGGTGCGGCTCGACGGTCAGGAGCTCGCCCACGACCACGCGCTGCCAGTCGATCCCGCGCCGCTCGATCCCCTGCACCTCCATGCCGAGGAGCGTCAGCCGGTCGGCGAGCGCCTCCGGCGTGAGGTCGACGTCGACGTAGTCGCCCAGCCACGAGAGCGGCACCCGCATCAGAACTGCTCCAGGAACCGGAGGTCGTTCTCGAGGAACATCCGGATGTCGTCGATCCCGTAGCGCAGGATCGCGATGCGGTCGGTGCCGAGCCCGAAGGCGAACCCCTGGTACCGCTCGGGGTCGAGGCCGCCGTTGCGCAGCACGACCGGGTGCACCATGCCGGCGCCGAGGATCGTCATCCAGCCGGTGCGCTTGCAGGACGCGCAGCCGCGCCCGTCGCAGACCACGCACTGCACGTCGAACGCGACGGACGGCTCCGTGAACGGGTAGTAGCCGGGCCGGAAGCGCGTCGGCCGGCCGCGCCCGAACATCGCCTGCGCGAACGCGTCGAGCAGCCCCCGCAGATCGGCCATCGTCGTGCCCTCGTCCACCATCAGGCCCTCGACCTGGAAGAACTCGAACCCATGGCTGGCATCGACCGCTTCGTAGCGGAAGCAGCGGCCGGGAAGCAGCGCGCGGATGGGCGGCGCGGCCCGCTGCATGACGTGGATCTGGCCGGGCGAGGTGTGGGTGCGGAGGAGGTACCCGGGGACGTCGGTGTAGAGCGTGTCCCAGAGGTCGCGGGCCGGGTGATCCGGCGGGATGTTGAGCGCCTGGAAGTTGCGGACGTCGGTCTCGACCTCGGGTCCCTCGTAGACCACGAAACCGAACTGGCCGAAGATGCGCGCGATCTCGCGGTTGGTCTCGATCAGGGGGTGCAGCGAGCCACGCCGGACGGGCCGGCCGGGGAGCGTCACGTCGACGGCCTCGCGCGCCAGCCGGGCGTCGAGCGCCGCGGCCCCGAGCTCGCGTCGCCGCGCCTCGAGCGCCGCCTCGAGCGCCTCGCGTACCGCGTTGCCGATCGCGCCGACCTTCGGCCGGTCCGGACCGGGCAGCGCGCCGATCCCGCCGAGGAGCGTCTTGAGTTCGCCGCGACGGCCCAGATAGGCGACGTGGACGGCGTCGAGTGCGTCGGGATCGCCGGCCGCGCGGATCGCGCCGAGGCCCGACTGCTCGAGCGCGGACAGGCGCGCGGAGAGGGTGTCGAGGTCCACTATGGGGAGCGGTCGCAGCTACTGGCCGCGAGCGACCTCGACGATCCGGGCGAACGTCGTCGCGTCGCGGACCGCGATATCGGCGAGCACCTTGCGGTCGAGCGCCACGCCGGCGGAGCGGAGGCCGGCCACGAAACGACCGTACGTGAGGCCGTTCTGACGAGCCGCCGCGTTCAGGCGGACGATCCAGAGGGCGCGCATCTGGCGCTTGCGCTGCTTGCGACCGACGTACGAGTACGCCATCGCATGGAGGAGCGCCTCGTGCGCCGGGCGGATGAGTCGCGATCGCGTGCCGCGACGTCCCTCTGCCGCGTCGAGCAGTCGCTTGTGTCGCTGGTGTGCGGTGACGCCCCGCTTGACGCGTGCCATGAGTCCGTGCTCCTACAGGTACGGCAGCAGGCGACGGACCTGCGCGGCGATGCCGCCGCCGACGATCGCCTTGCCCGCATAGCGTCGCGTGCGCCGCGACGGCTTGATCTCGAGGTGGTGGCCGCGCCACGCCTTGACGCGGATGACCTGGCCGTTGCCGCTCACGCCGAAGCGCTTCTGGGTGGCCTTGTGGCTCTTCAGCTTGGGCACGTGATCATTCTCCTGCCGGCTCGGGCGCCGACGTCCCCTGTTCGCCTGTCGCGGCCGGTGCTCGAGTCGCCTCGTCCGGGCCGGGTGCGGGCGGCGTTGCCCGCCCGGCTGCCGATGCGACCGGCTGTGCGCCCGTCGTTGCCGTCGGCTCCCCCGCGACCGGCTGCCCCCCGGCCGCCGCCGGTGCCGGCTGGCGCCCCTCTGCAGCCTGTGGCGGGCGTCCCTCCGCGGGCTGCGGCTTCGGCTTGTGCGTCGATGCGATGACGATCGACATCGACTTGCCTTCCAGCAGCGGCTGCCGCTCGACCGCACCGTGGTCCTTGACCAGCTCGGCGAACTTCGTGAGCAGGTCCCGTCCCAGGTTCGCGTGCGAGAGCTCGCGCCCGCGGAACTGGCAGGCCACCTTGACCCGGTCGCCGTCCTCCAGGAACTGGATCGCGCGGCGGACCTTGGTGTCGAAGTCGCCCTGCCCGATCTTGGGCTTGAGCCGGATCTCCTTGAAGTCGACCGACCGCTGGTGGCGGCGGGCCTCCTTCTCCTTCTTCGCGGCGTCGTACTTGTACTGGCCGTAGTCGAGCAGGCGCACCACGGGCGGGACCGCCATGGGGGCCACCTCGACGAGGTCGTATCCCCGTTCCTGCGCGAGCCGGATGGCCTCCGGCGTCGGGAGCACGCCCAGTTGGGCACCTTCCTCGTCCACGACCCGCACGGCGGGCACGCGGATCATCTGGTTGACGCGCAGGTCTCGAGCCAGTCTCTGTTCCCCTCGATTGCTGCGGGCGAGTCGACGCCCTCTACGAATGAACAGCGGCCGACGACGGAACGCCGAAGCGTCCGACCGACCCGGTCGCCCGCAGGACTATAGCACGCACCGTCGTGCGCGCGCCACCTCGGACCGGCACGTCTCCCGGCCTCAGGGGCGGCGAGCCGCCGCCTCCGCGGCGAAGCGGTCGGCGAGCGCGTCCCAGCCCACGGCCGGCTCCTGCACGCCGGCCCGCGTCCGCACGGAGGCGGCCCGCGCCTCGATCTCGCGATCCCCGAGCACCAGCATGTACGGGACCTTCTGCTCCTGCGCGAGCCGGATCTTGTTCTGCATGCGGCCGTCGGAATCATCGACCTCGACCCGGATTCCGCGCGTGCGGAGCAGCGCCGCGAACTCCCCCGCGGCCTCGTTGTGGCGCGAGGCGATCGGGACGACCACCGCCTGGACCGGCGCGCACCAGAACGGGAAGGCCCCCGCGAAATGCTCGGTGAGGACGCCGATGAAGCGCTCGAGCGAGCCGTAGATCGCACGGTGGATCGCGATGGGGCGCTGCGCGTGGCCCTCCTCGTCGATGTAGGTCAGGTCGAAGCGCTCCGGCAGCATCACCAGGTCGACCTGGATCGTCGCCGTCTGCCACTCGCGGCCCAGCGCATCCTCGATCTGGATGTCGATCTTGGGCGCGTAGAACGCGCCGTCCCCGGGCTTGACCCGGTACTGCACGCCCGACCGATCGAGCGCCTCCCGGATCAGCGTCTCTGCGCGCTCCCACAGGGCCGGGTCGCCGAGCGCCTTCTCCGGCCTCGTCCCGAACGTGAAGCGCGGCTCGAGTCCGAACCACGAGTACGACTCGGTGACCTCGCCCAGCAGCGCCTCGATCTCGGAGCCGATCTGGTCCGGGCGCACGTACACGTGCGCGTCGTCCTGCACGAAGTGGCGCACGCGCGTCAGGCCGTGCAGCACGCCCGACCGCTCGTTGCGGTGCAGGCGACCGTACTCCGAGAGCCGCAGCGGGAGGTCGCGGTACGAGCGGACGCGGCTGCGGTAGATGAACGTGCTCTCCGGGCAGTTCATCGGCTTCAGGCTGAACGTCTGGCCCTCGGCCTCGAGCTTGAACATGTCGTCGGCGTAGTGGCTCCAGTGCCCCGACTGCTCCCAGAGCTTCTTCGAGACGAGGATGGGGGTCGAGACCTCCTGGTAGCCCCGGCGCTCCTGCAGCTCGCGCATGGCCGTCTCCAGCGTGCGCCAGAGGCGCTGTCCCTTGGGGTGCCAGAACGCCGATCCCGGGCTCACGTCGTGGAAGCTGAACAGGTCGAGCTGGAGCCCCAGGCGGCGGTGATCGCGGCGCTTCGCCTCCTCGCGGCGCCACAGGAAGCGATCCAGCTCCTCCTGGGTGGCCCAGACCGTGCCGTAGATCCGCTGCAGCATCGGGCGCTTCTCGTCGCCGCGCCAGTACGCGCCGGCGACCGCCAGCAGCCTGAACGGCCCGATCCGGCCGGTCGACGCGACGTGCGGGCCCCG
>JAJYGK010000089.1 GCA_021790715.1 Chloroflexota bacterium | reverse complement strand
CGCCTCGTCGCGCGGGAACGAGAGCGCGTGCGGATCGGGCCGCGGCGTGGGCGTGGGCGGCGCCGTGGGCGGGACGGGCTGGGGCGTGGGGTCCGTGCCGAGCAGCCGGCCCTCCGGCGAGCACGCGGCGAGCAGCAGCGCCGCGACCGCGACGACCGCGATCAGTTGCACGATGGTCGCGCCCTCGATGACCGGCAGCCGCGATTGCACCCAGCGGGCCAGTCGGCGGGGAATCCACCAGTTCCAGTCGCCGAGCAGGCGCATCGTCGCGGGGACGAGGAGTGCCCGCACGACCGTCGCATCGAGCGCGACCGCGATCGCGACGCCCAGGCCGAGCGCCTTGATCAGCACGATGTCCGCGAACGCGAACGATCCGGCCACCACGACCACGATGGCGGCGGCGCTCGTGACGATCCGACCCGACCGCTCGAGCCCGCGGGCGACCGCCTCGCGGTTGTCGCCGGTCGCGTCGTAGACCTCCTTCATGCGGCTGAGCAGGAACACCTCGTAGTCCATGGACAGCCCGAACAGCACGCAGAACAGGATGACCGGCTGCGTGGTCTCCACGAACCCGAGCGGCTTGAAGCCGAGCAGCGCGGAGAGGTTGCCGTCCTGGAAGATCCAGACGAGCGCGCCGAAGCTCGCCACGATCGACAGGCTGTTCATGACCAGCGCCTTCAGCGGCAGCACGACCGAGCGCAGCAGCAGGAACAGCACCAGGTACGTCGTGATCACCAGGAACAGCGCGGTCCGCGGGAACTCGGCGGCCACGGCGTGCACGACGTCGGTCACGTCCGCGGCACCGCCCGCCACCTGGACCGTGATGCCCGGCGGTGGTGCGAGCGCGGAGCCGGGCGTCCGCAGCTCCTCGACCAGCGCGTGGAAGGCGGGGCGGTTGGGATCGTACGGCGTGTAGACGGAGAACGTGGTGAGGGTGCCGCGCGTCGTCGCCTGCAGCTCGGTCGCGGCAAACCGATCCGGCGGGCCGCCGGGTGCCCCGTAGAGCAGCTCGTACTGCGCCTTCGTGAGCCGCGGATCCAGGTTCACGATGCCCTCGACGCGGACCACGCGCGGATCGGCCGCGAGCCGGCGCGACCAGTCGTAGAGCTTCCCGATGTTCGCCGGGCTGGTGACGGGCCCCGTCGTGTGGATCGCGAGCAGGAGCGGGTCGAATTCGCCGGCACCGAACTCCCGGACGAGCAGGTCGTAGCCCTGCCGCGACGGGACGGACGGTGGAAGGATGCTCGCGTCCGGCGCGTCGAAGCGCGCGTGCAGGAACGGCACCCCGAACAGCACCAGGATCGCGAGCGTGGGGACGAACACGCGCACCGGCCGCTGCATCACCCACCGCGCGAGGCGTCCCCACCCGCCCTCGCCGGCCTCCGGGTCACGGTGCCGCAGGCGCCGCACGGCCAGCGCGTCGATGCGGGGACCGGCGATCGTGAGCAGCGCCGGCAGCAGCGTCATCGCGGCGGTGACGTCCAGCCCCACGACGATCGCCCCGGCCGCGCCCACGGAGCGCAGGATCATGAACTCGAACAGGAGCAGGCCGGCCAGTCCCAGCAGGACGGTGAGGCCGCTGAAGAAGACGGCCCGACCGGCCGAGGCGACGGTCACGGTGACGGCCGACCGGACTGCCTCGCCGTCGACCCGCCCGTCGGGCAGCCGGCCTCCGCCCCGGCGCATGAGCTCCTCGCGGAACCGGCTGGTCATGAGTAGCGAGTAATCGACACCGAGGCCGAGGCCCAGGAGCGTCGTCAGGTTCAGCACGAAGATGCTCATCGGCGTCAGGCTCGCGAGCACGAAGATGATCGCGAGCGAGAGCGCCACCGCGGTGCCGCCGACCACGAGCGGCACGGCGGCCGACACGACGCTGCCGAACACGAGCAGCAGCGCGATGGCGGCGAGCGGGAGCGAGACGAGCTCGCTGCGGCGCAGGTCGGCCTCGGACACGGTCTGGATGTCGCCGTAGAACGCGGGCCCCCCGGCGAGGTAGAGCCGGAGCCCCGGCTGGGGCACCAGCGCGGCCTGGACGGGGGCGAGCGCCCTGGGCGACTGGTCGGGCTGGAGGTCGAGCGAGACCACGTCGTACACGACGGTGCCGTCGACGCTGACCTGGTGCGGGTTCAGCGTGTGCGGCAGGACCGCCGTCACGTACTTCGCCTTCGGGACGTTCGCGACCGCCTTCGCGGCGGCCGACTCGAACGCGGGGCTCCCCGCGCGGGCGCCGTTCGTGGACTGGATGACGATCACGAGCGCCGATGGCGGCAGACCCAGCTTTTGTTCCAGGAGCTGCTCTGCCCTGGCCGACTCGAGCTGGCTGCTGGTGAACCCGCCGGCGCTCAGGACGCCGGGAGCACGGGGGGCCAGTGGGGCCGACAGGAGGACGAGGACGACCCACGCGGCGAGGACGGGCCACGGGTGCGCCGCTACCCACGCGCCGATCGCCGCGAACCGCCCCCGCGGCGCCGGAGAGGGTCCATCGGTGTCCGTGCCGGGGCCATCCGCAGCCGACTCCCCGTCCGTGCTCGTGTCGGGGCAGGTCGCGGGCAACGTCCCACCGGTGCGCGTGCCGACGCCGTCTGCCGCCGGCATCGCGCCGCCCTCCGGGCCTCGACTCACGCCCAGGTCCCCGGCCTCACCGCCGGGCCGCCCGTCTCCCCCAGCCTGCGTCACGTCCTCCGGGTCAGCCCTCGCGACCCCCGGCGCCGACCGGCTCGCAGCCCTCCTGCGGGCCGCTCTCCTCGATCAGCTCCGTCACGGTCTCGACGTCGGCCACGCCCCGGATCGTCGCGATCACGGAGCAGTACTTCTCGTTGCTGAGCCGCACGGCGCGCTCGACCGCCGTCGGATCGACGCCGCGGCCGCACACGACGTACGTCAGCGTGACCCGCGTGAACGCCCACGGCGCCTCGTCGAGCTGCTGGCCGTCGATGCGGACCTCGACCCGGCTCACCGGCTGTCGCTGCTTGCGGAGGATCTCGACCACGTCCCAGGCGGAGCACCCACCGACCGATGCGAGGAACGCCTCCGCCGGCCCGATCGCCTGCATCGGTCCGGTTTCGACCGGCGCCGCCATCTCGATCGGCTGCTCCGGCCGGACCCCGCGCGCCTCGAACGTCCCGCGATCCGGGTTCCAGGTGACGGTGACGTGCTTCACGAGCTGTCCTCCAGGGCGTGGCGGCGTCGGATCCCGTGGATCTGCGGGTGCTGATGAACCTGGCGCCGAACGGGGCGTGCCAGCGGAGCATACCGCCCCGCGGTTCGCGGCCGTGAGGCCCGTTCCGGAAAGACCGTCGCTCCCGGCCCGCTCGCCGCACGCGGGTCCCGGCCCTGCGGTAGCATCGATCGTCCATGCAGAGTGCATAAGGAGTATGCATTCCGCGGGCCCCGGTCGGGCTGCGTTGCGCGCGGACAGGTCGGCCGGACACGTCGGGACGCATACGGGCTCGGAACGGGAGGTCGGCAGGCGATGGACGGGACCGGGAGCAAGGTGGCAGCCGACGTGAGGGCGCCGGCGGACGGGGCCCGGGCCGGGGACGCGCCCGCCGCGAGCCCGCAGCCGTCGACCGGGCACGGAACCCACGGCGGCGCGCTCCAGGAGCGCCCTTTCGTGAACCAGCGCGACCCCGCGCGCCGACTCGGCCCCGACGGCAGGCCTGCCGTCAGCCGCCGCGCGCCGCTGTGGGCCGATGTGCCGGACGAGCAGTGGGACGACTGGCGCTGGCAGCTCTCCCACCGGATCAACGCGCTGGAGGAGCTCGAGCAGGTCCTCAACCTCACCGAGGACGAGCGCGAGGGGCTCTCGGCGCCCGACAAGTTCCGCGTCGACATCACGCCGTACTTCGCGAGCCTGATCGATCCCGACGATCCGAACGACCCGATCCGCCGGCAGGTCATCCCGACCGGTCGCGAACTGCGCGCGTTCACGGGGATGATGGAGGACTCGCTGGCCGAGGATCGCCACTCGCCGGTGCCGGGCCTGGTCCACCGCTATCCCGACCGGGTCCTGATGCTGGTCACGACCCAGTGCGCCAGCTACTGCCGGTACTGCACGCGGGCGCGCATCGTGGGTGACCCGAGCCAGAACTTCAACCGGCGCGAGCACGAGGCTCAGCTCGACTACATCCGGCGCACACCCCAGATCCGCGACGTGCTCATCTCCGGCGGCGACGCGCTCACGCTCGCCCCGAAGCTCCTCGAGCAGGTCATCCGCGGGCTCCGCGAGATCCCGCACGTCGAGATCATCCGGATCGGCAGCCGCGTGCCGGTCTTCCTGCCGCAGCGCGTCGACGACGAGCTGTGCGACATGCTCGCGAAGTACCACCCGATCTGGCTGAACATCCACGTCAACCATCCGAACGAGATCACGCCCGAGCTCGCGCGCGCGTGCGACCGGCTGACCCGGGCGGGCGTGCCCCTCGGGAACCAGTCGGTGCTGCTCGCCGGCGTGAACGACTGCGTCCACGTCCAGCGCGACCTGGTCCAGAAGCTGGTCGAGATCCGGGTGCGGCCGTACTACCTGTACCAGTGCGACCTGGTCGAGGGTGCCGGACACTTCCGGACGCCGGTCGGCAAGGGGCTCGAGATCATGGAGGGCCTGCGCGGCCACACGTCGGGCTACGCCGTGCCGACGTACATGATCGACGCGCCCGGCGGCGGCGGGAAGATCCCGGTCATGCCCAACTACCTGATCAGCTACTCCGACCACAAGGTGGTGCTGCGCAACTACGAGGGCTACATCACCACCTACGAGGAGCCCACGGAGTACACCCCGCACGACAAGTCGAAGTGCTGGTATTGCCAGCATCAGCGCCCCGAGCCCGGCCAGAAGGGGGTCAGTGCCCTGCTCGACGGCGACGCGATGTGGATCGAGCCGGCGGGCTTCGTCGAGATCCACACGCGGGGCGCCACCGAGGACCACCGGCTCAAGGACCCGTCGAAGTGGGTGCCGCTCGGCGTGGGGCCGATCGAGGGCCGGCCCGTCCGCCCGGCGCTCGGGGGAGGCGAGCCGGAGGCGACGCAGGACGGGCCTGCACGCGGATCGTACGGCCCCGGCGAGGAGCCGCGTCCTGCGCCCGGCGAGCCGAACGGGACGGCGAACCACGAGCTCCTGTAACGTCTGAGCGCGTGTAGCGTCTGACGGCGAGCCGGCGGCCGGGAGGCGGGCGGCGGCCCGGCGGAGAGCGATGGTGCCGGCGCGGCGGTGCCGCTCCCGGCGGAGATCACGTGGGCGGGAGGGTGCGACATGCCCGGATTGCGGCTCGGGATCCTGCTGTGGGCGCAGGCGACGCCGTGGGGCCCGATGCTCGAGGCGGCCAGGCGGATCGATGCCCTCGGCTACGACAGCCTCTGGACGTGGGATCACCTGTATGCCATCTACGGCGACCCGTACCAGGACTACTTCGAGGGTCCGAGCGTGCTCGCGGCATGGGCGGCATCCACGACCCGCGTCCGCCTGGGGCTGATGGTCGGCGCCAACACGTTCCGCAACCCCGGCCTGTTCGCCAAGCAGACCGCCACGCTCGATCACCTCAGCGGCGGGCGTGCCGTCGCCGGCATCGGCGGCGCCTGGTTCGACCTCGAGCACCACGCGCACGGGATCGAGTTCGGGAGCGGGTTCGGGCAGCGCCTGGACTGGCTCGACGAATCGGTCGGGCTCGTCCGGCGGATCCTCGACGGCGAGACCGTCACGCATCACGGCCCGCGCTACGACTTCGACGGCGTCGTGCACCATCCGCGGCCCGTGCAGGCGCACCTTCCGATCCTCATCGGCGGCGAGGGGGAGCGCAAGACGCTTCGGACGGTCGCGAAGTACGCCGACATGTGGAACGCGTCGTCGGGGAGCCTGGACGCGCTGCGGCACAAGGACGAGGTGCTGCGCCGGCACTGCGCGGACGTCGGGCGAGACCCGTCGACGATCGAGCGCACGGTCTCGTGCAAGCTCGTCATCCGTGACACGGAGGACGAAGCGCGGCGCGTGTACCGCGTCCAGCTCGAGCACAACCGCTGCTTCTACGAGGAGGGGCCGGACGTGTGGCTGGGGACGCCCGGGCAGATCGCCGAGCGCCTGCGCGGCTTCCGCGCGCTGGGCTTCTCGACGCTGATCCCGGAGATGCCCGCGCCCTACGACCTGGAATCGATCGAGCGCCTGATCGGCGAGGTCAAGCCCCTGGTGGACGCCGGGTGATCGTTCGCGTGCGGCCCGCGGGACAGGTCGCCATCCCTGCGCATCTTCTTGACGGCCGGCACGTCACACGCGGCCAACCGCAGGCTGGAGTCGATGGCGGCCAAGGGGGAGCGCTCCGATGGGTCAGCGCAGGCACCGTCCCGTCGTGTCGAGATCCGCGATCGTGGCCGGCACCATCCTCGCGCTTCTCTCACCCGCGCCCCCTCGGGCGATGGCCGGCTCGGATCCCGCCGCCCTGACCGGCGGATACGGCACTGCGGTGATCGACGGGCGGCTGGTCGACGTCGAGTGGGAGGCCGCCGGTCGTCGGGACCTGTTCCTGTCCGTACCCGCCGCGGACGGCGGGGGCAGAGTGCCGGCCACGTTGCTCGTCATGAACGACGAGACGAACCTGTACCTCGCGCTTCGCGTCGGCAGGGTGTCCGGGACCACGGGGTTCTGGCTCCGGTTCAACAACGACGATGACGGTTCCATGGTGCCGGAGCAGGGCGACGACGAGGTCGGGGCCACGTTCGACGGGGCCGCAGTCCGCTTCGTGGACGCCGCGCGACTCTGGTGCGTCCCGAAGGACCTTGGCTACGGGACGTGGTGCGGCCCGGCAGACGACGACACGGCGCCCGACTACCCGGTCGCCGGGACGGTCGACGGGCGCGCGGCTGCCGCCACCGCGGACGGCATGACCTTCCTCGAGCTCGTCCACCCGCTCGCCAGCGGAGACGCGCGCGACTTCCGCCTGCATGCTGGGAGCACCGTGGGGTTCCAGTTGGGCACGCAGCTCGTCAGCGGGACCGGCGGCGCTCAATGCAGCGACCAGTGGGAGCTGTGCTCGACCTCCAGCTGGACCACGGGACGCATCGCGATCGTCCAGGCAGCGAGCGGCGATGCCTCGGCGGGTCCGACGGCCGCGGCGACGCTCGACCCCGCTCCGGGCCGGTCCGGGTGGACCGCGAGCGCGACCGAGGTCGACCTGATCGGAGGACCAGGGACCACGGCGGTCACGTACTGGTCGTCCACGCCGGCGCCCGACGCCGTCGGTCGCAGCCCGGGCGGCGCATCGCGCGGCGCGGTAACGATCACCGGGTCGCGGACGACGGTGCGCGTCGACGCGGAGGGGACCACCTTGCTCCACTTCTTCGCGACCGGTGCCGACGGCCGCGCCGGACCGTGGCAGACCGTTCCGGTCCGCATCGACACCATCGCCCCCGCCGTGTCGCGGCCATACGTGTCGTTCCTGTCGCCCTCGACGCTTGGCGTGGGGGCCGGATCCTCGCAGGTGACCTGGGGCGGCGTGGATTCCCAGTCCGGGATCGTGAGATACGAGGTGCAGGAGTCGCGCGCGAATGGCCCGTACGTCACCGTCGCCTCCGGGGCACTTGCCCTCGCGCGTGTGACACGTCGACTCACGGTCGGCGTGCAGTACCGCTACCGCGTCAGAGCGTTCGACGTCGCCGGCAACGTCAGCCAGTGGGCGACAGGCCCCGGCTACCGCGTCCGGCTCGTGGACTCGGCCGATCCCCGCGTGGAGCTGACGGGAGCCTGGCGGACCCAGGCGGCTGATACCGCGATCGGCGGCAGCACCGTGTTCTCGACGACGGCCGGGGCAACCGCGACCCTGCGGTTCAACGGGAGCGCGATCGCATGGGTCGCTCCGACAGGGTCGGGCCACGGCTCGGCCACGGTGACCATCGACGGCGCCACGCGTGCCTCCTTGTCGATGGCGACACCGACTGCGTCGAGTCGGCTCGTCTTCGCCTCGAGCTGGAGCGTTCCCGGCTCGCACACGATCGTGGTCCGCGTGCAGGGCACGCCGGGTCGACCTCGCGTGGATGCCGACGGCTTCCTGGTGCTCGAGCCCGCGGGATCGGGCGCAGGATCGACGGTCTACGAGGCCGAGGCCCTGCCGGCATGCGTCTCGGCCATCGTTCCACGCCCGAGGGTGGAGTGGGACGCGGCGCAATGGAGCGGAGGCCGGCAGCTGGCATGGCCGGCCAGCGGCCCCGGGACGCTGTGGCTGGATGTGCCGATCGGACAGGCGGGGCGCTTCCGCACCGTGCTGTACGGATCGATCGGGCCCGATCGCGGCCGGCTCTATCTGCAGTACGAGACCTGGCCGATGCCGAAGGTCACCACGATCGACCTGTACGCGCCGCACGCCTCGGCCTCCGGACCGATCTCACTCGGCGTCGTCGACGTCTCAGGGCCAGGCTGGCTGCGCCTCAAGGTCCGCGTGACCGGAAGGAACGTCGCATCCAGCGGCTACACCGTGGGCCTGGACCGGATCGTCCTGGTGCCGACGGCGTGAGCGGCGACTCTCCTAGTTCCGCCGGCCTCCGAAGATGCCGCGCGCGATGCGGACCTCGTCCCGGTCCGGCGCTTCGGGGACCTCCTCGAGATACCGGTCGAGACCGCGCACGGCATCGGTGAAGCGGCCGCAGCGACCGTAGAGCAGCGCCCGGTCCCGTCGCAGCGCGGGGTCCTGCGGGTCGAGGATCACGAGCAGCTCGAGCGTCGCCAGCGAGGGGGCCCACTCGCGCCGCGACAGGTAGATGCCGCGCAGGTTGCCCAGGATCCGCGCGATGATCTCGCGCCTGGTCGCGGGCCGGAGCATCGAACGCCGGAACGGCACCGGGCGCCCGAGCGCCTCGCGCATCACGCGCTCGCAGTCCTCGACCGACAGGGCGCGCCCGCCGCCGTACGGGTCGAGGAGCCGGCCGTCGGGGCCGCCGAGGATGAAGTGACCCGGCAGCCCGATCCCGAACAGCGGCAGGCCGAGCCGCCATCCGACCTCGAGCTCGATGACCCCGAGCGCGATCGGCAGGCCGCGGCCCAGCCGGAGCACGTCCGCGAGATATGCGTGTCGGGGCTCCCACGCGTCCCTGGGCGCGCCCCGGAGGTCCATCTCGTCGTACAGGACGCGGTGCAGGCCGTCGATGATCGCGTCCAGCTCGCCCGGACTCCGGATGCCGGCGTCACGCCGTGCGGCGTCGCGGAGCCCGGCCGGCAGGCCGGCACGGACGCGTCCGGCGATCGCGTCGAGCTCGTCCGCGAGCGCCCGCGGCGTTGAACCGGGGTCCGCTTCGGCGGCGATGCACGCGCACGCGGCGGCGAGGTCGATGAACGGGTCAGGACGGGCGACGAGCTCGGCGAACGGTGCACGGAGGGCCGGGAGCCCGGCGGCGCGTGGATCGCGTTGGTAGGGTTCGCGCATGCGCGGATGGTAGGGGAGGGTCGGGCATCTGTCGCGTCGTGGCGACCGCCGTCTGTCGCGACGGGCCGCAGTCGGCCGTGCGTCGCCGAGGTCGCGCCCGCGGCCGGCCGGGCCGCTCCGTGATAGCCTCGGACCAGCCCATGGTCACCCTCCGCGACGTTCCCGACCTGCCCGATCCCGACATCTCGCCGCCCGTGGTGGCCGAGTCGGGCGATCCCTTCGCGGCGATCCGCATCGTCCACCTGCTCGCACGGATGCCTCGCGGGGAGCCCGTGCGCGTCCGGGACGTCGTCGACGCGCTCAACGCACGGTGGCTGGACTGGTCGTTCGACCGGAAGGTGGTCGCCGACGCGATCGTCCAGCTCCAGGCGAACTGGATGAGCGACTACCGGACCCTCGAGGGCATCCGGCTGGAGCAGGACCGCTACGGCGACACGATCACGATCGAGGACTCGCCGCGCGTGGATCCCTGGATGGTGCTGCAGGTGCGCGCGCTCGCCGACGCGTGCCGCGAGCGCCTGCGTGAGTTCGCGCGCGAGCAGGGAGACGTGTCGTGACGGGCGGCCCGTCGTGACTCGCGAACCACACGGACCGGCGGAACCGAAAGGCCCGTC
>JAJYGK010000071.1 GCA_021790715.1 Chloroflexota bacterium | reverse complement strand
CGATCGCCATGCATCGTTCGCCGGCCGAGCCGTAGCCCGCCGAGACGGCGGCATCGGCCGCCATGTCGATGTCGGCGTCCGGCAGGACGACCATGTGGTTCTTCGCGCCGCCGAGGGCCTGGCAGCGCTTGCCGCTCACGGTCGCGTGCTCGTAGACGTACCGGGCGATCGGGGTCGAGCCCACGAAGCTGACCGCCGCGATGTCGGGGTGATCGAGGATGCGGTCCACGGCGACCTTGTCGCCGTGGACGACGTTGAGCACGCCGTCGGGAAGCCCGGCCTCCTGGAACAGCCGCGCGAGCAGGAGCGCTGCCGACGGGTCCTTCTCGGACGGCTTCAGCACGAACGTGTTGCCGGTCGCGATCGCGTTCGAGAGCATCCAGAGCGGCACCATCGCCGGGAAGTTGAACGGCGTGATGCCGGCGACGACCCCCAGCGGCTGCCGGATCTGGTACACGTCGACGCCGGTCGAGGCCTGCTCGGAGAACCCGCCCTTCACGAGGTTCGGGATGCCGCACGCGAACTCGAGGTTCTCGAGCCCGCGCGACACCTCGCCGAACGCGTCGGACTCGACCTTCCCGTGCTCGGAGCTGATCAGCCTGGCCAGCTCGTCGCGATGGGACTCGACCGCGTTCCGCATCCGGAACAGGATCTCGGTACGCCGCGACAGCGACATCGCCCGCCACGCCGGGAACGCCTCGCGAGCCGAACGCACGGCGGCGTCCACGTCCTCGACCGAGGCGAACCCGACCTCGCGCGTCACCCGGCCGATCGCCGGGTCGTACACGGGGCCGGTGCGTCCGGACGTCGCGGGCACGGGGCGTCCACCGATCCAGTGGTCGATCCGCTCGAGTGCGCCCGCCTCACGCCCGGATGTCCGCTCGGTCACCTGTGTCATCACTCACGTCTCCCGTCGCTCGCGGCCCGGGCGCCACCGCCCTGGACCACCGGACCGACACGATACCGCCTCGGCGGGCCGCGCGGGAAACCCGGCGAGCGGCCCGGATCGCACGCGCGGGGCGGAGCGACGTGCGGGCTGGCTTCAGGCCGGCCCGCGGGGCCCGCCCGGCTCCTCGTCCGGCACCGGCTGCGCGTCGTGAGCCCTGCCGCCGGCCTCTGCCGGCCCATCGCTGGACGCCTCGCCCTGCCCCGGGTCGGAACGCCGCCGCGGTCGCAGCTCCCACGCGGCCGCGAGCGCCACGACCGCGAGCGCCACGAGGGCGCCGGCCTGCTCCGCGTTGAGGCCGGCGACCGCCGCGGGATCGGCCCACGTGAACCCGATCAGGACCCGCCCGATGAGCCACCAGGCGAGGGCGCCGGCATACGTCAGCCCGGGGTGCGACCGCCGCGCGCCCCGGCGGAAGCCGAGCGCCACGAACAGGACGGCCGCGCCCGCCAGGGTCCAGATCCCCTCGTACGCCTGGCTCGGCTGCGAGGGCAGCGACGGAATCGCGGCGAGCCACGGCCCCGGGCCGCCGAACGCGAGCGCCCACGGCCCGTCCCAGGGCACGCCCTGCCCGCCGCCGCCGAGCAGGTAGGCGAGCTTCCCGAGGCCGATCGCGAGGAGCAGGGGCACGGCAGCGACGTCCAGCCAGCGGCGCGCCGGCACGTCGAGCAGCCGGCACATGAGCGCGACCGTGAGCGTGCCGCCCAGGACCGCGCCGAGCAGCGAGAGGCTCCCCTGCGCGGGGTCGGCGATGGCGGCGAGGTGGGTGCGGTAGTAATCGAGGTAGTCGAGGACGAGCACGATCCGGCCGCCGGCCACGGCGCCGGGGACGGCCGCGACGGCGAGGAACAGGAGGTCGTCCGGGCGCAGCCGGCGCACCTCGTGCCCGCGTTCGGCGGCACGCGCCGACGCGGCCGCGACGAGCAGGGCGACGAAGAGGGCGGCGGCCAGCCCCAGCGTCTCCCAGCGCACCGAGAACGGCCCGGCATGCAGGGTGGGATCGAAGCCGAGCGTGATGACCCCGTACGGCACGGCCGGCACGGCTACCCGACGCCCGCGGCTCGCGGACCGGGTCGGCTGGGCGACGACAGGGTGGCGGGCATCGGCGGTAGTGTAGTCGGCGAACGGAGGGCGATGACGATCCGGCACGGCCCCGACCTCATCCTGCACGGCGGCGCGGTCATCCCGATGGCCGGCCCGCCGTCCGCTGCCGCTCCGGGCGTCCCCGCCGATGCGATCGCCATCGGAGACGGGCGCGTCGTCGCGGTCGGGCCGGGGCGCGACATCCTGGCGCTCGCGGGCCCCGCCACCCGGCTGGTCGACCTGGGGGGAGCGGCGGTCCTGCCCGGCTTCCAGGACCAGCATGCGCATCCGCTCGTGGAGGGCCTGCAGGCCGCCTGGCTGGACCTGACCGCCGCGCCGGACGTCGCGGGCGCGATGCGGCTCCTCTCGGCGGCCGCGGCGGATGCCCGTTCGTCGTTCGAGCCGGACCGCTGGGTCGAGGCGTGGTACCACCCGTCGGCCTGGCGCGAGCGCCGCCACCCGTCGCGTACCGAACTCGACCGGGCAGTCCCGGACCTGCCGGTGCTCCTGCACCACGGCAGCGGGCACGCCGCGATGGCGAATTCGCTCGGCCTCGCCCTGGCCGGCGTGACGGCCGGGCACGCGGACCCGCCCGGCGCGACGATCGAGCGCGACGAGTCGGGCGAGCCGACGGGCCTGGTGCTGGGGTCGGACCCCGTCGCCCCGTTCGCCGCCGCGCTGCCGCCGCTCACGCCGGACGACCTCCGCACCGCCGTCCGCGTCATCGGCACACGTCTGTCAGCGGCCGGGGTCACGGCCGTCGCGGACGCCCACGTGGGCTGGCTCGGCGATCCCCTCTCGGAGGTGGCCGCATACGCGGGGGCCATTCTCGACGAGGAGTTCGCGCAGCGGCTCACGCTGATGCCCGGCCTCGCGCACCTGTCCGCCCCCGACGAGAATCCCCCCACGCCCGACGACATCGGCGCGCTGGTGCCCCCGGACGTGCGCGGACGCATCCGGATCGGGCCCGCCAAGTTCTTCTCCGACGGGGCACTCAGCACGGGCGACGCGTGGCTCCGCGAACCGTACGCGGACGCGGCAAGGCGCCCGCCCGAGCTGCTCCGCGGCCGCCCCGCACACGCCGCAGGCGAGCTCGAGCAGCGGCTGCTGCGGGCGCACCTGGCAGGCTGGCAGCTCGCGACCCACGCCATCGGCGACGCCGCCGTCGCCTTCGTCCTCGACGCCTACCGCGCGATCCTGTCGGCGCACCCGCGCGCGGATCACCGGCACCGCGTCGAGCACGCGATGATCCTGGGGCCCGACCTGCTGGCGGCCGCGGTCGACCTCCGGGTCGTCGCCATGCTCCAGCCCGAGTTCGTCACGGGAACGGGCGACGTCTACCTGGAGCGCCTCGGGACCCGCACCGGCGACCTGTATGCGTACCGGCGGTGGCTCGACGCCGGCCTCTCCGTCGCGTTCTCGAGCGACCGGCCGTTCGCGCCGGGCGCACCGCTCGACGGCATCCGGGCCGCGTTCAGGCTGGCCGGGCCGTCGGGCCGCCGGCTCCACGACGATCCGGGCCCGTCGGTCCCGGATGCGCTCCGGGCGTGGACGTCGTCCGCCGCGTGGGCCGCGCGCGACGAGGCGCACACCGGGCGCCTGGAGCCGGGCATGGCCGCCGACATCGTGGTGCTGTCGGCCGATCCGACCCGCGTCTCACCCGAGGCCTGGGCGGCGGGCGCCGACGAGGTCGAGGTCCGCGCGACGCTGGTCGACGGTCGCCCCGTCTTCGGCTCGCCGGGATGAACGACAGGTCCCCGGGCATCGCCGCGGGGACCTGTGGACGCTTCGGTTGACGCGTCGGGCTGCCGAACGCCGCCGGCTGCCCGGCCCGGCCGGCGGCCGGGGTTTCGTGCTACGCGTACCCGCCGAGTGTGTCGACGAGCTCGCGCACGGCCTGCGCCGACTTCTCGAACGCGGCACGCTCGTCGTCGTTCAGCTCGACCTGGACGATCTCGTCGACACCGACGCGGCTGAGGCGGACCGGCACGCCGACGAACAGGCCTTCGACGCCGTACTCGCCCTTCAGGTACGCGGAACACGGCAGGATCTTGTGCCGGTCCTCGAGAATCGACTCGATCATCTCGGCGGTCGCGGCCGCGGGGGCGTAGAACGCGCTGCCGCTCTTCAGCAGCGACACGATCTCCGCGCCGCCGTCACGGGTCCGCTGGACGATCCGATCGATCTGGTCCTGCGGCATGAGCTGCGGCAGGGGAACGCCGCCCACGGTGGAGTACCGCGGGACGGGGACCATCGCGTCGCCGTGGCCGCCGAGCACGAACGCGCACGTGTTCACGGGCGAGATGCCGAGCTCCATCGAGACGAACGCGCGGAAGCGCGCTGCGTCAAGGACGCCGGCCATCCCGACCACGCGCCAGCGCGGGAATCCGCTTGCCTTGAGGGCCACGTGGCACATCGCGTCGAGCGGGTTGGTGACCACGATGAGCACGGCGTCCGGCGAGTGCTTCGCGGCCTGCTCGACGACGCTGTTGACGATCTGCGCGTTCTTCAGCAGCAGGTCGTCGCGGCTCATGCCGGGCTGGCGGGCGAGTCCCGACGTCACGACGATCACGGTCGAATCGGCCGTGTCGGCGTAGTCGTTCGTCCCCATGACGTTCACGTCGTGCCCGAGGAGCGGCCCCGCCTCCGCCAGGTCGAGCGCCTTCCCCTGTGGCAGGCCGGGAACGATGTCCAGCAGGAC
This sequence comes from Chloroflexota bacterium, assembly GCA_021790715.1. Taxonomy (GTDB): domain Bacteria; phylum Chloroflexota; class Limnocylindria; order Limnocylindrales; family CSP1-4; genus JAJYNJ01. The sequence continues at coordinate 5,289 of JAJYGK010000071.1, read as the reverse complement.
GACGTCGGCGAGCCCGGCCTCGACGACGCGCTGCGCGACACTTGCGCCGACGTTGCCGGCGCCGATGACGGTGACCTTCCTCCGAGGCGTTCGCGAACGCGGCACGGGTACCCTCCAGGCAAGTTCGATGTGGACGCCCGGCCATATTACGCGCGGCCCGCATCCTGCCTGCCGCCCGGCCGCCTCGGGCCGTACGTCCGGCCCCCGAGGCGCCGCTGGGGGATCGGCGTGTCGCCCACCAGCGAGTGTGGTGGTAACCGCCGAGGCTGGGGTTCGTGCTGACGCCTGCCACGGCGCCGGTAGCGCGTCACGGCCGCGCAGCCAACCCGTGGCGCCGCCGCGCGCTGGTCGTGACGCCGCCGCGCCGGCCGCGGCCGACACTCGGGCATACTCGACGGCGACAGGCGCGGAAGGTGCCGGGTCGCGGCGGCGACCGGGCGACCGCGACCGGAAGGATGCCGGGTCGCGGCGGCGCGGCCGGACGAGGACGAGATGACCGAGACGGGCACGCCCCGGGCCGCGGTGCCGCGGCCGGGCACACTGGCGGTGCATGCCGGGTTCGAGCCGGACGCGGAGACGGGCTCCGTCTCGCCGCCGATCTACCAGACCAGCACGTTCGCACAGGACGGCGTCGGCTCCCCGCGCGGCGGCTGGGAATACGCGCGCACCGGCAACCCGACGCGGGCCAGGCTCGAGCGCGCGATCGCGGAGCTGGAGGGAGCGGACCGGGGGTTCGCGTTCGGGAGCGGCTCGGCGGCGACCGCCACCGTGGGCCAGCTCGTCCTGCCCGGCGAGGAATTGCTGGTCGCCGACGACGTGTACGGCGGGACCTTCCGGCTCTTCGAGCGCGTCCTCGCCCCGACCGGTGTCGTCACGCGCTACCTCGACCTGTCGGCCGGCCCGGCCGCCGCGCTCGACGCGGCCTGCACGCCCCGCACCCGCATGATCTGGGTCGAGACCCCCTCGAACCCCATGCTGAAGCTGGTCGACATCGCCGCGACCGCGCGCGCCATCGGATCGCGGGTCGGTGCCCGCGGGGAACGGCCGCTCCTCGTCGTGGACAACACGTTCGCCACGCCGCTCGCCCAGCGCCCGCTCGAACTCGGGGCCGACATCGTCGTCCACAGCGCCACCAAGTACCTGGCCGGGCACTCGGACGTCGTGGCCGGCGTCGCGGTGACGTCGCGCGCGGATCTCGCCGAGCGCCTCGGCTTCCTGCAGAACGCCGTCGGCGCCGTCCCGGGGCCGTTCGACTGCTTCCTCGTGCTGCGCGGGATGCGCACGCTCGCACTCCGCGTCGAGCGGCACGCGTCCAACGCCCTGCGGGTCGCCCGCGCGCTCGCCGCGCGCCCGGACGTCGCGGACGTGCGCTACCCCGGGCTCGACGCGGGGCCGCACGCGCACCCGCAGGCCGCGCTGGCCGCGGCCCAGATGCGCCACCCCGGCGGCATGGTGAGCTTCGCCCCGGCGCCGAGGGACGGGCGCTCCGCGGAGGAGCGGGCGCGCCGCTTCGCCGAGCGGACCCGGATCTTCGCCCTGGCGGAGTCGCTGGGAGGCGTCGAATCGCTGGTCGAGGTCCCGGCCGCGATGACCCACGCGGCAGCGGCCGGTTCGGCGCTCGAGGTGCCGGCGGCCCTCGTCCGGCTCTCGGTCGGAATCGAGGATCCCGACGACCTCGTCGAGGACGTGGAGCGCGCACTCGGCGAGGCGTGAGGTCCGGGAGGCGCGGGGTCCGGGCCGCCGCCCGGCACGGTCAGGCCGGCGGCGCCCCCGCGATGGCGCCGACGAGCAGCCCCAGGAAGACCATCGCGCCGACCGCGCCGAGGAGCAGCACGATCGCGCGCGACGGCGTGAGCGAACGACGGGCCTCGGGCAGCCGGAGCCGGTAGAGGGCGACGGTGCAGCCCGCCAGCACGACGTAGGTCGCTCCCGTCGACCCGATCACGCCCCCCGCGGCCGCCCCCAGCAGCGTCGCGACGATCACGATCGCAACGCCCTCGGGAAGGCGGCGCAGCCACGGCCGCAGCAGGCCCCGGTCGCCGATCATCCACGTCTCGGCGAAGCCGAGCATGACCACGATGAGCCCGAAGACAAGCCCGAGCAGGACGAGGCGCTGCGCCTCCGACACGGGCGCGGGCTACCCGGCGCCGGGCGGGTCCGTCGGTCCCCCCGGCCGACGGACGCCCGATCCGCGCGCGATCACGCCGCCCCGGTCACGGCAGCTGTCCGAGCTCGCCGCACTCGACCACGCTGCCGTCTCCACGGTGGCTCATCGACACGAAGTCGCGCTTCGTGGGCCCGACGTAGATCTGGCGCGGGCGCCCGATCTTCGTGTCGGGATCGGCCATCATCTCGCGCCACTGCGCGATCCAGCCGGGCGTGCGGCCCATCGCGAAGAGCGCGGGGAACATCTGCGTCGGGAACCCGAGCGCCCGGTAGATGATGCCGCTGTAGAAGTCGAGGTTCGGGAAGAGCTTCCGCTCGATGAAGTACTCGTCCGCGAGGGCGGTCTCCTCGAGCCGCATGGCGATCTGGAGCAGCTGGTCGTCTGCGCCGAGCTTGGTCAGGATGCGCTGCGCGGCCTGCTTGATGATCCGGGCGCGCGGGTCGTAGTTGCGGTAGACGCGGTGCCCGAAGCCCATCAGCCGGAAGTGGTCGTTCTTGTCCTTCGCCCGGTCGATGTACTTCTTCACGTTGCCGCCGTCGGCCGCGATCTGCTCGAGCATCTCCATGACCTCCTGGTTGGCCCCGCCGTGCAGCGGGCCCCAGAGGGCGGAGACGCCGGCCGACACCGACGCGTAGAGGTTGGCGCGGGCCGACCCGACCATGCGCACCGTCGAGGTCGAGCAGTTCTGCTCGTGGTCGGCGTGCAGGATGAGCAGCTGCCGCAGCACGTCCGCGACGTCGGGGTCGACCTCGTAGTCCTCGGCCGGGATGGCGAACATCATGCGGAGGAAGTTCTCGACGTACTCGAGCCTGTTGTTCGGATAGACCGGCGACTGCCCCACCGAGCGCTTGTACGCGAACGCGATGATCGTCGGGACCTTCGCGAGCAGGCGGATCGTGCTGATCTCGACGTCGTCGGGATCGTACGGATCCTCGGTGTCCTGGTAGAACGTGCCGAGCGCCGCCACCGCCGACGCGAGCACCGCCATCGGGTGCGCGTCGCGCGGGAACGCCTCGAAGAAGCGGCGCAGGTCCTCGTGGAGCAGCGTGTGACGCTTGAGCTCGCGCGTCCACGTCGTGCACTGCTGGGCGGTGGGCAGCTCCCCGTAGATGAGGAGGTACGCGACCTCGAGGAAGTTCGAGCTCTCGCACAGCTGCTCGATCGGATAGCCGCGGTACCGGACGATGCCGGCATCGCCGTCGATGAACGTGATCGCGCTGCGCGTGACCGCCGTGTTCGCGAACCCGTAGTCGATCGTCGTGACGTGGGCGTCCTTCAGCAGGTTGCCGATGTGGACGCCGCGCTCCCCCTCCGACCCTTCCTCGACCCGAAGGGTCAGCTCCCTGCCGTCGACGGAGAAGCGTGCTGCTTCGTCGACGTCGACGTGTGCCGTCTCGCTCATCGCGACCTCACTCGATGCTGGGGGCTGCCGCCAGGATCTCCGGCGACACGCCATCGGCGAAGGTCCGGAAGTTCTCGACGAACATCCGGGCGAGTTTGCGGGCCTGCACGTCATAGGCGGCGGGGTCCGACCACGTGGAGCGTGGTTGCAGCACCTCGTCCGGGACGCCGGGGCAGGCCGATGGGACCTGCAGCCCGAAGATCGGGTCGGCCGCCATCGGTACCCCCTCGAGATCGCCGGCGAGTGCCGCGCGCACCATGGCGCGCGTGTGGGCGATGCTGATCCGATGGCCGACCCCGTACGGGCCGCCAGTCCAACCTGTATTGATGAGCCACGTCCGGACGCCGTAGCGCTCGATCCGTTCACCCAGCAGCTTCGCATACTCGCCGGGATGGCGTGGCATGAACGGCGCACCGAAGCACGTCGAGAACGTGGCCGTCGGCTCGGTGACGCCGACCTCGGTCCCCGCGACCTTCGCGGTGTAGCCCGAGATGAAGTGGTACATCGCCTGTGGGGCGCTGATGCGCGAGATGGGCGGCAGGACGCCGAACGCATCCGCCGTCAGGAAGATCACGTTGCTGGGCTGGCCGGCCCGGCCCGTCTCCGAGGCGTTCCGGATGAAGTGCAGCGGGTACGCACCGCGCGTGTTCTCGGTCTTCGCCTCCGAGTCCAGGTCGAGCTCGCGCGTCACGGGATCGACCACGACGTTCTCGAGGATCGTGCCGAACCGGCGCGTCGCGGCGTAGATGTCGGGCTCGGCGGTCGGCGAGAGCCGGATCATCTTGGCGTAGCAGCCGCCCTCGAAGTTGAAGATCCCGTTCTCGCCCCAGCCGTGCTCGTCGTCGCCGATCAGCGTCCGCTCCGGGTCCGCCGAGAGGCTCGTCTTCCCGGTTCCGGAGAGCCCGAAGAAGATCGCGACGTCCCCGTGCTCGCCGACGTTGGCGGAGCAGTGCATCGGGAGCACGCCCTCGTCGGGGAGCAGGTAGTTCATGACCGAGAAGACGCTCTTCTTGATCTCGCCGGCGTAGCTGGTGCCGCCGATGAGGATCTCGCGCCGCTGGAGATGGACGAAGATGAACGTCTCCGTCCGCGTGCCGTCGCGCCGCGGATCGGCGCGCAGGCTCGCCGCGTCGAAGACGAGGAAGTCGGGTTCGAAGCGCGCGTGCTCCTCCGCGCTCGGGCGGATGAACAGGTCCTCGGCGAAGAGGCTGGCCCAGGCCGTCTCGGTCGTCACCCGCAGGGATCGCCGGTGCGCCGGGTCCGCCCCCACGAAGCAGTCCTGCACGAACACCTCGCGTTCCCGGAGGTGCTCCATGACCCGCGCGCGCAGCGCGTCGTAGCGCTCCTCGCTGACGGGCTGGTTGATCTCGCCCCACCAGACGTGCGCGGATGTCGAAGGCTCGTCGACGATGAACTTGTCCTTCGGCGAGCGGCCGGTGTGCGTCCCGGTCTCGACCACGAGCGCACCGTCCGCGGAGATCACGCCTTCGGCGTTCCGCACCGCGGCCTCGTACAGGGAGGCGGGCGGCAGGTTCGCGTGGACCACGCGGAAGGTGGGGGTGAGCACGTCCGTCACATCGAGCTCCTGCGCCCGTGGCGCATGCGTGCCGCCCGGCTCCGCGCTGCTCGCCACGCGGCACGGCCGACGGCGTGAGCGACGAGTGTAGCGCGGGCGCGGGGAACACCCGCGCGCAGGGGGGAGCGGCGGGCGGGGCGCGCG
>JAJYGK010000030.1 GCA_021790715.1 Chloroflexota bacterium | reverse complement strand
CGGCACCGCGCTGCGCATCACGACCGGGGCCATGGTCCCGGTGGGTGCCGACGCCGTCGTGCCCGTCGAGGACACCGACGCGGCATTCGGAATCGCCGCCCTGCCGGACCTGGTCTCCGTGCGGGCTCCCGCGCCGCGCGGCGCGAACGTGCGGCGCGCCGGCGAGGACGTGCGTACCGGCGATCGCCTGCTCGAACCGGGGCGGCTGCTCGGGCCGGCGTCGATCGCGCTGGCGGCGGCCGCAGGCGCGGCACGCGTCGCCGTGCACCGCCGGCCGCGGGTCGGGATCCTCTCCACCGGCGACGAGCTGGTGCCCGCCGGGCGGCCGCTCGAGCCCGCCCGCATCCACGACAGCAACACGCCCGCGCTCCTCGCGCAGGCCCGCGCGTGCGCGGCGATCGGGACGTCGTTCGGCATCGCGGCGGACGAGCCGGCGTCGCTGCGGGAGCGCCTCGCCGGCGCCATCGCGGCGTCCGACGTGGTCGTCCTGAGCGGCGGCGTCTCCCTCGGTGCCCACGACCACGTCCGGCAGGCGTTCGAGGCGCTGGGCGACATCGAGCTCTGGCGGGTGGCGGTCCAGCCGGGCAAGCCGCTCGCCTTCGGGCGCACCACCGCGGGGCGGGCCGGCGACCGGGGGGATCCGGACCGGCCGGTGGCCCTCTTCGGGCTGCCGGGCAACCCGGTGAGCGCCTTCGTGACGTTCGAGCTGTTCGTGCGCCCGCTCCTGCGGGCGCTCCTCGGCGACATCCCCGCGAGCGGGACGCCGGGGGCCCGGCGGCGCGTCGTCGCCGTCCTCGCCGAGCCCGTGACGAAGTCCACCGAGCGGCGCGCGTTCGTGCGCGTGCGGGTCGAGGGGGACGCGGCGCGGCCGGAGGGGCTCGTCGCGCGGCTCGCCGGCGGGCAGGGCTCGCACGTGCTGTCGGCACTCGCCGCCGCCGACGGGCTGGCGGTCATTCCCGAGGGCGTGCCGGGGCTCGCGGCCGGCAGCCCGGTCGAGGTCGTGATGCTGGAGGGCGAGGGAGCGTGACCGACCAGGGTGCACCGCGCGCCGCGAGGCGCAGGCTGACGCACGTGGATCGCTCGGGGCGGCCGCGCATGGTCGACGTGAGCGCGAAGCCGCCGACCGTGCGCCGGGCCGTGGCGGAGGCCGAGGTGATCGTCTCGCAGGAGACGCTGAGCCTCGTCATCGACGGCGACGTGCCGAAGGGGGACGTCTTCACCGTCGCCGAGATGGCCGGTGTCCTGGGCGGCAAGCGCACCTCCGACCTCATCCCGCTCTGCCACCCGATCCCGCTCACGGACCTCGTCGTGGAGGTCACGCCCGATCGCGGGGCATCGGCGCTCCGCGTGCGCGCCACGGCCGCCACGATCGCCCAGACCGGCGTGGAGATGGAGGCGCTGACGGCCGTGTCGGTTGCCGCGCTGACGATCTACGACATGGTCAAGGGCGTGGAACGGGGAGCGGAGATCCGGCAGGTGCGCCTGCTCGAGAAGTCGGGCGGGGCGTCGGGCGAATGGCGCCGTCAGCCGGCACCGGAACCGGGTACCTCTCCCGGGCCGTCCGCGGGCCGGCTGCCCCCGGGGACGCGCGGACCGCGCCGTGCGGCGCGGCGCGAGCCGCGATGAGCGCGCTCGTACTCACCGTCAGCGATCGCTCGGCACGCGGCGAACGTGCCGACGCGACCGGTCCGCGCCTGGCGGACCGGCTGCGCGAGCTCGGTCACGAGGTCCGCGTCGAGATCGTCGAGGACGACGCGCTGCGAATCGCGGAGATCGTGAGCGGGGCGGTCGCGGACGAGGAGCTGATCGTCCTGGCCGGCGGCACCGGCCTCGGGCCCCGCGACGTGACGCCCCAGGCCGTGCAGACTGTGCTGGATTACGAGATCCCGGGGTTCGGCGAGCTGATGCGTGCCGAGGGGCGGCGCTCGACGCCGCTCGCGGCGCTGTCCCGCTCGCTCGCCGGCGTGGCCGGCGCGACGCTCGTGCTGGTCGTGCCGGGGAGCCCCCGCGGCGCACTGGAGTCGCTCGAGGCGGTCGTGCCGCTCCTTCCGCACGCGCTCGACACGCTGCGCGGGGCGGATCACGCGGCCGGCGGCCAGCGATGAGCGGCGGCGCCGCGTCCCCGCCGTTTCCCGAGCGCGACAGGGAGGCAGTGCGGCCGGCATGACCTCGCAGGTTCCCTTCTACCCGCTGGCACCCGTCCTGTTCGTGCTCTCGGTGATCGCCTTCGGGCTGCAGATGGCGCGCCACCTGCGGGTCTTCGAGGCCGCTCATCCGTCCGTGGTCACCGACCGCATCGGGGATCGCGTGCGCTCGGCGCTCGTGTACGCCGTCGCGCAGGTGCGCATGTTCCGCGACACCCGCGCCGGCGTCATGCACGCCGCGATCTTCTGGGGCTTCGTCGTCCTCACGATCGGGACGGCCAACCGCGTCACCTGGGGGCTGGTCGAGGCGATCCTGGCGTGGCCGCTCGACGGCTGGATCTGGCGGGTCGTCGTCGCCGCCGGGCAGCTGCTGGCCCTCGCCGTGCTCGTTGCCATCGTCTACGCCACGTTCCGGCGACTCGTCACGCGGCCGCAACGCATCACGCTCTCGCGCGACGCGCTCCTCATCCTGGTGCTGATCGCGGGCATCGTGGCGACCGAGCTGGTCGCCGAGGCGTTCCGCCTCGCCCGCTACGGCGACCCGTACCAGGCGGCCACGCTGGTCTCGTACCCGCTCGGCCGGGTCATCGCCGCCCCGTTCTCCCCGTCGGCGCAGCAGGTCGTCTTCGGCATCACCTGGTGGGCGAACATCGTGCTCGTCTGTGCCTTCCTGGTGTACCTGCCGGGCTCCAAGCACCTGCACGTCGCGACGGCGTTCTTCAACACGGCCTTCCGCAAGCTGGCGCCCCGTGGCGAACTGCCGCCCATGGACCTCGAGTCCGAGACGGCGACGTTCGGGGTGCGCGCCATCGCGGATCTCGGGTGGAAGGACCTGCTCGACGGGTTCACCTGCACCGAGTGCGGCCGCTGCCAGTCGCAGTGTCCGGCCTGGGCCACCGGCAAGCCGCTCAACCCGAAGACGTTCATCATGGGCCTCCGCCAGATGGCAGTGGATGCGGAGTCCGGCGTCCCGCTCCTGCCGCGGATGCCGCGCGTGCCCTGGATCCGCCCGTCGGACGCGCCGGGGCGCCCGGCAGCGGATCGCGCGGCCGTCCCCGATGCGACCGCGCTGTCGCGCCCGATCGTCGATGCCGCCATCCCGTACGACGCGGTGTGGGACTGCGTGACCTGCGGCGCGTGCGTCGAGGCCTGCCCGGTCACGATCGAGCACGTGGACAAGATCGTGGGTCTCCGTCGCAACCTCGTGCTCGAGGACAGCCGGTTCCCCGCGGAGGTCACGGCCGCCTTCACGAACATGGAGCGCCACGGCAACCCGTGGGGCCAGCCGCGCTCGGCGCGCCTCGACTGGGCGAAGGGGCTGCCGTTCGAGGTGCCCGTGGCGGCCGATCTCCTGGCGGCGACGGGCACGGCCCGGGGCGGGGCGTCCGGCGCGAACGGCACGTCCGCGGCCACCGGTGGGGCGCCCGGCGCGGACGGCGGCTCCGGGGCCGGCCTGCCGGTCGACGTCCTCTACTGGGTCGGGTGTGCGGCCGCGTTCGACGATCGCAACCGCCGCGTGGCGCGCGCGTTCGCGACGTGCCTGCACGAGGCCGGCGTGCGGTTCGCGGTGCTCGGCGAGGAGGAGAGCTGCTCGGGCGACCCCGCGCGCCGCATGGGGAACGAGTACGTCTACCAGATGCTGGCGCAGGCCAACGTCGAGACGCTCAACCGCTACGCGCCGCCGGCGATCGTCACGACCTGTCCGCACTGCTTCAACACGATCGCCAACGAATATCCCGAGTTCGGCGGCCGCTACCGGGTCGTGCACCACTCCGCGTACCTCGCGCGGCTCGTCGCGGAGGGGCGCCTGCACCCGGCGACGGCCGAGGCGGCGGCCACCGCGACGACCGAGGCAGCGGCCACCGCGGACGAGCCGGCCGGCGAGGCGGCCTCTCGCGCCGTCACCTACCACGACTCGTGCTACCTGACCCGCTACAACGGCGTCGTCGAGGAGCCGCGGGCCGTCCTGGCGGCCATCCCCGGCGTGGAGCTCCGCGAGATGGAGCGCCACGGCCGGCAGAGCTTCTGCTGCGGCGCCGGCGGGGGCCGCATGTGGATGGAGGAGCAACGTGGCGTGCGCATCAACGCCGAGCGGACGCGGCAGGCGCTCGAGACCGGCGCGGAGACGATCGCGACGGCGTGCCCCTTCTGCCTGGTCATGATGCGCGACGGCGTGGCGGATGCCGCGGCGGCCGGGGCCGCCGGTCCCGGCGTGCAGACGATCGACATCGCGGAGCTCCTGGCGGCCGGCCTCCCGACGACGGCCGGTGCGGAGGCGTCCGCGGACGCGGAGGTGCAGGCATGAGCGCGCGGCTGACGCCCGAGCAGGTGGAGCTCCGCGACGCGGTCCGCGAACTGGCCCGCGAGCGCATCGCGCCGCGGGCGGCGGAGATCGACGAGCGCGGCGAGTTCCCCCGCGACGTGGTCGAGCTGCTCGCGCGGCACGACGTCTTCGCGCTCGGGTACCCGGCCGAGTACGGCGGGCTCGGCGAGCCGCTCCTCACGAACTGCCTGATGATCGAGGAGGTGAGCCGGGTCTGCGCCACGAGCGGCCTGGTCCTCGCGGTCCAGGCGCTCGGCTCGCTGCCGCTCCTCCTGGCCGGCAGCGACGAGCAGAAGCGGCGCTGGTTCCCGGGACTCGCGTCCGGCGAGCTCCTCGACGCGTTCGCGCTGACGGAGGCCGGCGCCGGTTCGGACCCGGCCGGCATCCGGACGCGGGCCGTGCGCGACGGCGACGGCTGGCGCATCGACGGCACGAAGCGTTTCATCAGCCACGGCAGCGTGGCGGACATCGTGGCCGTCTTCGCCGTCACGGACCCCGAGGCCGGCCGCCACCGCGACCTCAGCTGCTTCTACGTCGAGCGCGGCATGCCGGGCTTCGAGGTGGCGCGGCTCGAGCACAAGATGGGGATCCGGGGCTCTCCCACGGCGGAGCTCGTCTTCGACGGCGTCCGCGTGCCGGACGCCAACCGCGTCGGCGAGGTGGGCGAGGGGTTCCGGATCGCGATGCGGACCCTCGACCGGAGCCGCCCCGGCGTCGCGGCCCAGGCGGTGGGGATCGCGCAGGGCGCCGTCGACGTGGCCGTGGCGTACGCGAAGGAGCGCGTCCAGTTCGGCAGGCCGATCGCCGACCAGCAGATGGTGCAGGCGATGCTCGCCGACATGGCGACGCGCACCGAGGCTGCCCGCCAGCTGCTGTACGAGGCGTGCGAGCGGATCGAGGCGGGGGAGAGGGATGCCTCGCGCTGGGCGGCCATGTGTAAACTCTTCGCGGGCGACACGGCGATGGCCGTGACGACCGATGCCGTCCAGGTCCTCGGCGGCTATGGCTACATCACGGAGTACCCGGTCGAGCGGATGATGCGGGACGCCAAGATCACCCAGCTGTACGAGGGCACCCAGCAGATCCAGCGCCTCGTGATCGCGCGCGCCCTGCTCTCGGGCCAGTGACGATGACGCCGGTGGCGGGACCCGGCGCGGAACACCGACGGCCGGGCGTCGAGCGGAGGAGGTAGCGTGCGGATCGTCGTGCTCCTGAAGGCCGTCCCGGTGGTCGGGAACGAGAAGCTCGTGGACGGCTGGCGGGTGGACCGATCCGCCGGGCTCGAGGCGAACGGCAACGACGAGTACGTGCTGGAGGCCGGGCTGAAGCTGATCGAGCAGCACGGCGGCGAGCTCGTCACGCTCACGATGGGGCCGACCCCGGCCCTGGAGGCGATCCGGAAGGCGCTCGCGATGGGCGCCGCGCGCGCGGTGCACGTGCAGGATCCCGCGCTGGCCGGCTCCGACGCGCTGGCGACCGGCCGCGTCCTGGCCGCGGCACTCTCGCGCATGGAGTACGACCTCGTGTTCGTCGGCGCCGACACGTCCGACGGGCAGGGCGGCGTGGTGGGGGCCGCGATCGCGACCCGGCTCGGCAGTCCCTACCTCTCCTACGCGGCCCGCATCGAACCCGACCCCTCGGCCGGGACGGTTCGCGTGCGGCGCATCAGCGCCACGGGATACGACGTCATCGAGGCCCCCATGCCCGCGCTCGTCGCCGGCACGCAGCTCCTGGGCGAGCCGCGGTACCCGTCGCTGCGCGGGATCATGCAGGCCCGCTCCAAGCAGATCGCGACGTGGTCGCTCGCCGATCTCGGCATCGACGCGTCGAGCGTGGGCTCCGGGGCGTCGCTCACCGACGTCGACAGCGCCACTCCGCCGCCGGCACGTGCCGGGGCGACCGTCGTGCGGGACGCGCCGGACGTCGCCGCCGAGCGGATCGTGGAGTTCCTGGCAGCCCGGAGGCTGATCTGATGGCGGGCGAGATCTGGGCGATCGGCGAGATCGTCGACGGGCAGCCGACGCGCCTGAGCCGCGAGCTCGCGACCCTCGCGGCATCGCTGGCCGCGACCGCGGGACGCGGTGCGAGGTCGGTGCTCGTGGGCGCCGGCGCCGGCGACGCGGCGCAGGCCCTGGCCGCGCACGGCCCGGACGTGCTCGCGGTCGAGGCGGACACGGCGGATCGGCCGGCCGCCACCGTGATCGCGGGCCACGTCGCGGCACTGGTCCGCGAGCACCAACCGTCGTTCCTGCTCGTGGGCGCGTCGAACGACGGCCGCGACGTGGCCGGGATCCTGCAGGCGCTGCTCGAGTGGGGAACGCTCGTCAACGCGGCCGGCGTGGCCTGGCAGGACGGTGGTCCCCAGGCCGAGATGAGCGTCTTCGGAGGGCGGCTCTCGACGCTCAGCCACCTCGCCTCCGATCACGGGATCGTGATCGTCCGCCCGAGTGCCGTGACCGCCGAGGAAGCGGCGCAGCCGGGCCGGGTGGAGCGCGCCGAGCCGTCGGACGTGCCGGAGCTTGCCGCCGTGCGGGTGGTCGAGCGCATCCGCGAGGCATCGGCCGCGGTCTCCATCGAGGAGGCGCCGGTCATCGTCGCCGGTGGCCGCGGGGTGGGCGGCCCGGACGGGTTCGGGGTGGTCGAGGACCTTGCCGACGCGCTCGGGGGCGTGGTCGGCGCGACGCGCGCGGTCGTGGATGCGGGCTGGATCGGCTACGCGCACCAGATCGGCCAGACCGGCAAGACGGTGAAGCCGGCGCTGTACGTCGCGGCCGGCATCAGCGGCGCGATCCAGCACAAGGTCGGCATGCAGCTCTCGGGGACGATCGTCGCCGTCAACCGCGACCCGGATGCCCCGATCGCCGAGTTCGCCGACCTCATGGTGGTCGGCGACCTGTTCGAGATCCTGCCGCGCGTCTCGGCGGCGGTGCGGGCGCGGCGGGGCGGGTAGGAGCGCGACGTGGAACCGGGCGTGATCCTGCCGCTGGCCCTCGCGGCGCTGATCGCCGGGGCGGTCGCGCTGTTCCTGCAGCGGGCCTCGGGCGCCCTGCGCGCCGCCCGCCGCGTGGAGCAGTTCCAGCAGGACGCGGCCCAGATCGGCGCGCGCCTGGACGCGCTGCTCGGGGCGACCATCCCCCGCGTCGACGCCGTGCGGCGTCACGAGCTCGAGGCGTCGGCGATCCTCGAGGAGCTCGACGCGGCGATTGCGACCCTCGACGACGAGCTGGTGCGCGCGCAGGCGCTCACCGCGCCGTCGGCGTACACCGAGAGCAGGCTGGGGATCGTGTCGGAGATCGGGCACGCGCAGCGGGCGCTGGCGATGGTGCAGCACGGCTGCGAGCTCACGGTCGCGCCGCGGGCCCGGGCCCGGGCCACGGAGTCCCAGATCGCCATCAAGCGGGGATACCTGAACCTGCTGCACGCGCGCGAGGCGCTGGTGCGCCACGTCGCGGGGCTCACCGCGCCCGCCGACGCCGTGGAGAGCTCCTGGAGGACGTTCCGGGTCTGATCGTGCCGCGGGCCGTGTCGCCGCCGGTGTCGCCGTGCGGGGATGGCTGGTGGTAGGCTCGATCGCCGGGCACGAAGCCCTCGGCATCCGGCGAACTCGAGGATCCCATGCGCTGCCCGGTCTGCGGCGAACGCGACACGCGCGTCATCGACTCGCGCGACTTCGACGACGGCACGACCATCCGTCGTCGCCGCGAGTGCGCGAGCTGCGGCAGCCGGTTCACCACTCACGAGCGTGTCGAGGCGCCGCGCCTGGTGGTCGCCAAGCGGGACGGGTCCCGGGAGGAGTTCGATCGCGAGAAGCTCGCGGTGGGGCTCCAGAAGGCGCTCACGCGCCGGCCCGTGCCGGAGCGCGCCGCCGAGATGGCCGCCGAGTCGATCGAGGCCGAGCTGCGCGCGTCGGGCATGAGCGAGGTCCCGTCGCGCCGCGTCGGTGAGCTCGCGATGGACCGGCTCCGGCAGCTCGACCAGATCGCCTACATCCGGTTCGCGAGCGTGTACCAGTCGTTCGACGACATCGAGCAGCTGAAGCGCGAGGTGGACGCGCTGCTCTCGGCGCGCGCCGTCTCACCGCCGGGCGGGAAGGGGTCCTGAGATGGTCCTGTCCGACCGCGACATCCGGGCGGCCCTGGAAGCCCGCCGGATCCGCATCGATCCCTACGATCCCGCCTGCCTGCAGCCCTCCTCGGTCGATCTCCACCTCGACCGGGAGTTCCGGGTCTTCCGCAACACCCGCTACGCGTTCATCGACGTGCGCGAGGCGCAACCGGACCTGACCGAGCTGATCAGCGTCCAGGACGACGCCCCGTTCATCCTCCATCCGGGCGAGTTCGTGCTGGGCCAGACGGTCGAGTGGGTGGAACTCCCCGATGACATCGTCGCCCGCTTGGAAGGGAAGAGTTCTTTGGGCCGGCTGGGGCTCATGATCCACTCCACGGCCGGGTACGTGGACCCCGGCTGGAAGGGGACGCTGACGCTGGAGCTGTCGAACGTCGCCAACCTGCCCATCACCCTGTACACCGGGATGAAGATCGGGCAGATCAGCTTCTTCCGGATGACCAGCCCGGTGGAGCGGCCGTACGGCAGCCCATCGCTGGGATCGAAGTACCAGGGGCAGGAGACGCCCACGGCCTCGGAGTTCTACCGCGACTTCGCGAAGTCCGGGCAGCCGGCCGAGCGCCGGCGCCGGTAGGGAGACATGCATGGCGATCCGTGAGGGCATTGCGTGGTCGGCCGACCTGGGCGGCGGGACCCGCGTCTCGCTCGTGCAGGCAGGCACGTTCCGGTCGGACGCGGGCACGCTGTTCGGCCCGGTCCCGCGCCTCATGTGGCAGCAGCTCGTCGTCGACGAGATCAACGCCCAGGGTGCGCTGCTGCAGGCGCTCAACTGCCTGCTCGTCGAGACGCCCGCGGGACGCGTGCTGATCGAGACGGGCATCGGCGAGCGATCGGACGAGCGGACCCGCGAGCGGCGCGACATCCAGGGTCCGCCGATCCTGCCGGCCCTCCGGTCGGCCGGGTTCGATCCCGAGACGGTCGACGTGGTGGCCCTCAGCCACCTGCACTTCGACCACGCCGGCGGGCTGCTGGCGGCCGACGGGTCGGCGGCGTTTCCGCGGGCGCGGATCGCCGCCCAGCGGATGGAGTGGGAGTTCGCCCTGGGCGACAACCCGCGGCTGCAGGCGAGCTACGAGCAGGGCGAGCTGCGCCTGGTGGAGCAGGCCGGCTGGGCGGGCGCGGTCGACGGTGAGGCCGAGCTCCTCCCCGGCGTCACCGCGCTGCGCACCGGCGGTCATTCCGGCGGCCACCAGGCCGTCGTGATCCGGGGACGGGACCGCGGGCTCGCCTTCTTCGGCGACCTCTGCATGCGTCCGTGGAGCGCGAACCCGCGCTGGGTGACGTCGTTCGACGACTTCCCGCTCACCAGCGTCGAGGTCAAGGCGCAGCTCTTCCGGCGCGCCGTCGAGGAGGGCTGGACGGTCGTGCTGTCGCACGAGGCGGACACGCCCGTCGGGCGGATGCTCGCCGACCGGGACCGCTACCGGTTCGAGCCGCTGTAG